>JBMTSM010000208.1:0-3770 GCA_049448275.1 Burkholderiaceae bacterium | reverse complement strand
CAACGACCGTACACATCGCGTTGCATCCAAGTGACACGCACAGGGCGCTGCATCACCCGTTCCCGAAGCGCCTGGGTGGACTCCGCACCGTGGGCCTGACAGGACTCAGGCGCATCAATACCGTGCAGGCGGATGCGCCAGTAAGGTTTGTCAGACGTCTGATTGATGGGCTTGACCCACAACGTATCACCGTCAATGACGCGAATCACCGAGGCCTCCGTGAAAGAAGGTTGCTCGTTGCGCGTTGACGGCTGACGCGACGCCAGCGCGGTGCTACTGAGTAAATAGCCCGACAGCACCGTCACGATACAGATCGCACGCCGCCGATTAAGCCGTAACAATCCAACCCTCCAATGGATCTAGCGCCTCGGGTAGCCCATAACAGGGGTGGCCCGACTGGTGCTGCACCAAAGCCCATGCGGCTTGCATCAAACACAGCACGGCGTCCAAGGCATCACCCTTGCCGTCGTGTGTCACCGCATCACGCTGGGCGTGTGTCAGTCGAAGACGCAGTTTCAATCGACTGGTCCCCGCTTCTAGGCGGGTAATGATGTCCTTGCGAGCCAGCAGACGGTCCGCATCCTGCTTGGCGACATCGTCACTTTTGTAGGAACGCTTATCGATCGCCTCCCTGGCTAACAGCGCAGGATAAGCCTCCAACGCAATCCGTGGCGTCAACTGTGAAGCGGACTGAATCCCTGGAAAACTCGCCGCCACCTGTCGAAGCAAGGGCACCCCTGCGTGCAGCATATAGGCGACAGGCGGGTTGACCCATTTCATCGAAGGGCTCGATCCCGCAGGCCCATCGGTTTGGCGGTGGGCAAACTTCCCCCCCACAGGGCGCGCCGCACAAAAGCCCACAAAAGCATCTCGAATTTCAGGACGGGTCAACTGCTGGTAGTGGTCCATCAACGCCGACCACTCGGTTGGCCACCCCAACGTTTCGACCAGTTCGCGGGGCAAACCAAATGGCAAATCAAAACCACCTACCCATGCCGGTTCAGCTCCCCAAGCTGCCACTGTGTTGGCGAGAGAGTCGCAAGTTTGTAGTCGAGTCAAACTCACGACACTGCCACGCAACGCCCCCCACGCTAGCACGTTGGGTTTGCGCCGCGTGGGTGCACTCGAGAAGTCGCATCCCAAAAGAAGCGTGTCAGACACGACTGCCGCCTAAACGGTATAACCTCAGGCTCTACCGATGATGGAGGCTGTGGCCATTAACTCCTCGAGCAGGGCAAGTGACATGTCGCCCGAGACCGAATAGGGATCGAATTCAGGGCGCTCAGAGTACTTCAACACAATCGATGTGTTGAGCTTTGACAGGTTGACTTGGCCCATCGTCCAACCGCCAAATCGGCGCTCTCGAATCTCTTCGTAGTGCAACAACACCACGTCGGTGTGGCGTTTGTCATGGCTGATGTGGTTGTATAGGTTATTGACGGCGGTACGACCACCCTCGATAGCCTGCAGAAAAATATCACCGCCGTAACACAAGATACCAGTGATGCCATGACTCAGGTTATGGCTGCGAGACGCATCCAAAATAGACTCAATGGCGCGCTTCGCGTCTTGATCAACAGCGCGGCTAACGTATAGCAATCGAACCAACATGGTTTAAGCCTTTCGAGGGATCAGCGATAAAAATTCACGTCGCAGATTGACGTCTTTAAGAAAAACACCGCGCATGACCGAGTTGATCATCTTGCTATCCATATCTTTCACCCCGCGCCATCCCATACAGAAATGGCTCGCCTCCATGACGATCGCGAGACCATCGGGTTGGGTTTTTTCTTGAATCAGGTCGGCCAACTGCACCACTGCTTCCTCTTGAATTTGAGGTCGCCCCATCACCCACTCGGCCAAGCGTGCATATTTGCTCAGGCCGATGACATTGGTATGTTCATTAGGCATCACACCGATATAAACCTCCCCAATGACGGGGCAGAAGTGGTGACTGCAAGCGCTCCGGACCGTAATGGGGCCAACGATCATGAGCTCATTCAGGTGCTCAGCGTTGGGGAACTCAGTTACCGCAGGTGCTGATACATAGCGCCCTTTGAATACTTCTTGGATATACATCTTGGCCACACGACGCGCGGTATCAGCGGTATTGTGGTCGTTCTCCGTGTCGATAACCATGCTTTCAAGGACGCCCCGCATTTTCTCGGTGACCTCTTCCAGCATCGCATCAAGCTCGCCTGGCTCAATCGCGGCCGAAATATTGTCATTCGAATGGAAGCGCATGCGGTTGGCCTTGAGGCGCTCTCGTATCTTGACCGATACTGGAACGCCCTCGTCGGGGGACGCGTTGGAATTACTCATGGATTGAAGTCTCTTTACGAGAGAAGGTTATCAACATCATTATCAGCGACCCTTGATGCTATCACCTCAAACCACGACTGCGGGGCTACCGGCGAATCACCCCGCCAGAGCAGGGCTCAAACCCGGCTATAGCGATCCAGCAACAAAATAGCCTCGGCATTCGACGGAGAGAAGCAGGCTTCCGCCGCATCCAGTCGGGGCAGCCATTGGTAAGCCGTGTGTTCCGCGCTGAGCGTGACGGGCGTGCGCGTCGGCACACGAAGCCCAAAAACCCGCTCGGTGTTGAGCGTCACACCCGGGGCATATCGATGACGCCACATCGGGTAGATCTCGTAAACGTTCTCAAGACCCCAATCCGTCAGCGTGCAACCCGGCGCGTCTGCATCAATGCCGACTTCTTCCATCACCTCGCGCACTGCAGCGGCACGGTGTGACTCAGTCAGCTGATCAAGAGACCCCGTCACGCTTTGCCAAAATCCCGCCTGGCTGGCCCGCTCAATTAACAGCACATCACCCGCACAGTCGTGAATGACCACCAAGACTGAGTGTGGAATTTTGTAAGGGGCTGACGCGCTCATGTGCGTCAGCTTACCCCAAGTCAAGCGTCCTCACGCCTGCACAGTGAGCGGGCAAGCTGGCGTTTTAATGCGCACGGGCATGGCAGGAAACACGATAGGCGTTGGGGTGCCTAACAGTGTCTTAGCCATCGCTCTGGCTGCTGTCATCAAGGGCATGACATAGGGCATGACGCCTCGCGCATAGGCCGCACAATCACCCAAGGCCCAGACGCCAGGGGCAGAGGTCTGACCCATGTTGTCCACGCAAATGCCTTGCGTGACGTCGATACCGGCGGCGCTCGCCAACGCGGTCTGCGGCCGAAGGCCCACTGCAGACAGCACGACATCAGCTACCAAGGTCGTCCCATCCGACAGATCGACCGTGTAACTACCGTCCAACGCCTCGTTAACCGCCCGGGCTGTCTTGCCGAAGCGAAAGTTCACGCCGAGTTCGTGCAGCGCCGTTTGTAAGCGCACACTATCACCCTCAGTGATGAGGCGATTAAGTGTGCGTTCACCGGGATCAACCAGCGTGACACTGTGACCTGCGCCCGCTAAGTCGTTGGCAAACTCGCAGCCAATCAAACCAGCCCCCAAGATCACGACCCGCACGGCCAACGGATTGGGCGCACGGCTCATCCGGTCGCGGAATATCGCGTAGTCCCACCAGTCATTGACCGAGCAGATGAACGCCGCGCCGGGTAGCGACAGACGCACGGGTGCTGCGCCCAACGCCAAGACCAAGTCGCCATAAGGCAACTGGGTCGAGCCCACCTGCAGGGTGCGCTGTGCGGCCTCAATCGATGTCACCGTGGTATTCGCCATCAGCGTCACATCGTATTTAGCAGCCTGCGCCGCCCCCGTTGCTTGCAACAGGTTGGCTGGCGACTT
>JBMTSM010000207.1:0-3805 GCA_049448275.1 Burkholderiaceae bacterium | reverse complement strand
TGTGGGATCACACCGGGCAGCTGCCCCAGTTGCTGGGTGCGAGATTGGGCGGGGTACTTTTGATTCGTCCTGATGGTCACGTCATGGCGCGTTGGGCTGACGCCAACCATCAAGGTCTTGCCGCTGTTTCAACGTGGCTGCAGCAGCGCCTCGTCGCCGATCCGTCAACATCCACCGGAGTGACTGCATGAATTCCTCAGAGCTTGATCAGGCGTATACCCACCTGTGCCACACCATGACGCGCATCGGTGAAACAGAGGCCCAACTGTTCTTGGCACGATTGGCGTTGTTGGCGATGAATCGTTTTGAAGATGCGCACGCGGCTAAGGCATGGATTGACGCCGCTGCAGCCGATGTACCACCCGAAGTCGGACGCTGAAGCAATCTTTAGCAGACCCTCGTAATTCCAATCAAAATAGCCGTATGAACGCCAAAGCCATTGTTTTTGAGGCCCCTTTGTCCTTACAGGTGCGTGAACTCGCGTTGGCGCCGATGAGTCCCACCGATATCACCGTAGCGGTGGATTTCAGTGGTATCAGCACCGGCACAGAGCGCTTGCTTTGGGAGGGCACGATGCCGCCGTTCCCTGGCTTAGCCTATCCTCTTGTACCCGGTTACGAGACGGTCGGTCGGGTCGTCGCCATCGGCAACGATGTATCGACGCTGGCAGTGGGTGATACGGTGTTCTTACCCGGTTCGTATGCTTTTCAAGGGGTTCAAAACCTGTTCGGTGGCGCGGGTGAGCGTCTGGTGGCACCTCAAGACCGCGCTGTCAAACTTGACAGTACGCTTGGCGCCAATGGCATCTTGTTGGCGTTGGCAGCGACTGCGCACCACGTTTTCACCTCAGGCCATTCGCCCACGCAGTTGGTGTATCCCGACCTGATTATTGGTCACGGCATCATGGGCCGCTTGCTGGCCCGCATGGTGGTCGCCGCAGGACAGCCCGCCCCCGTTGTGTGGGAAACCCAGCCGATTCGCCAGTCGGGCGCGGTCGGCTATACCGTCACGCACCCCGATGATGATCCGCGCAAAGACTATCGTTGCATTTGTGACGTGAGTGGTGACGCAGCGATATTGAACCGTGTCATACCCAAGATGGTGGCGGGCGGCGAGGTGATCCTAGCGGGTTTTTACAAACAAGATTTGTCTTTTGCTTATGCGCCTGCGTTCATGCGCGAAGCACGTATTCGTGTGGCAGCGCAATGGCAAAAACATGATTTAGACGCAGTCGTTGCCATGTTTCACGGGGATGGGTTGTCGCTCGAAGGGTTGATCACCCACACGGAAAAAGCTACTCGTGCGCAGCATGCCTACGAAGTAGCCTTCGGCGATCCTGCTTGTTTAAAGATGGTGATCGACTGGCGCAGCTAACCGTTCAGAAAACGGCGTGCTCGCGCCGCTCGGGTGCTGCTTCGCCGTGCGCCCAGTCAGCGTAGGCATCAAATAAGTGGTCTCGGCCATGGCTTGGCGTGGCGTCGGCGCTGTACTGGTTGGTCTGCGGGTCCCACACCAGCATGGATTCGGTGGCGTAGTAGCGACCAATCTTTGCGAGCTCTGCTTTGTCAGCGGCAGCGGGGAAGAGGCGTCCCATAACGCTCAGCACCCCAATAATCACATCCAACAGGCGCACCGGTACATGGGTGAAGCGGGCGGGCTGCCCCAGCGCTTTGAAAAGGGCTTCGCCCTGGGCTATCGGCGTTATCGCGTCACCCGGTCCACCGATGGGCAGTATCTTTTGTTGGCGGTTGGGGTCGGTCAAGCAGCTGGTAAGGTAATCGGCTAAGTCACGGTCACTGATGGGTTTACAGGCTGTACCCAAGCCATCGCCGAAAACCAAAAAAGATTTCCCATTTTTAACCCGTTCCAACTGACCTGATAGCGATTTGAAATAAGCAGTGGGCCGCACGATGCTGTAGGTCATGCCTGACGCCATCAGCGCTTGTTCGAAACGCAGCTTGGCTTTTTGAAACGCCAACCGTGGTTTTTGCACGCAGATTGCCGAGAGCAGGACAAAGTGTTTGATGCCGGCTTGTCGCACGGCCTCAAGGATGTCGATATGCGCTTGATAGTCGACCCGCCAGGCATCGCGCGGTGTGCCGGTGCGGGAGGCGAGGCAAGAGATCACCGCATCAAACGGCGGCGACTCACACAGTGTCCCGCTCCAAGTTCGGGGGTCACAGGGGTCCGCAAAAACGCAGGTGGCGTGCGGTAGTTGGGCAGACGGTGCGCGCAACACGCAGACGGTTTCGTGGCCTTGCTGCTGCAGTGCACGCGCGGTGCTGGCACCGATGGTGCCTGTGGCGCCGAGCAATAACACCTTCATGGCATGCGCTCAGAGATGGTGATATCAAGACCCGTTGTCCCCACGGCAACGGGCCCCAGTGAACCGATCAGGTCGCCCGGCTGTGGCATGGCTCCGCCCGACTTTGAGATCCGCGCCTTCACGATAACCTCTTTCAGGGTGGAGAGTTTGAACGCGGGATTCATGGCCGTACGGTCATCCAGGGTGAACGCCATGGGAAGCTGGGATACAGTCGCTCGAACGATGGCGACCGGCATGCGCGGTCCATTGACTTGCACCGCATACACAAACACGGTATCGCTCGGACTGACTGCCGACCGCAGCGTCGCTGCGAGGCTCACTTGTCCCGTGAGCGTCGATGCCGCGTCGCTTACCACTGCAGCGGGGGCAATGCCCAATTGCTGTTGGACCTCTGCAATAGCGCTTTCAAGGGCTGGCACATCAGGGTGTTCGTTGGTCATGCGGGCACGGGCTTGTTGCCAGTAGGCCAAGGCATCAGGGAGTTGCTGGTCGGCATAGGCAGCGCTACCCGCCAACAGCAGGGCACCGATGTGTTGCGGCTGCACTTGCAGAATCGCTTTGATCACGCGCCAGGGCTCACCCGCAAAAGAGCCCTCGTTGCTCGCCGCTAAAACTTCGGCACGCTCCAACTTCAGGTCATCACCCGTGTCTAGTCGGGTCGCGCGGTCATAGGCCTGCAGGGCAGCGCTGTATTGCCCCAGCGTGCGGTAGGTGCGACCGAGCATGACCCAGCCCTGGACGTTATCCGGTTCTGTCGCCAACCGTTGCGCCAGACCATCGGCCATTTTGATCAGCTCTTGCTGGGGACTATTGGCGGCTACCTCAGGGGCTGGCGCCAACGCATCTGGTGTGCCCAGTGACAAATACAAAGCCAACGATGCGATCGGTACAGCGACCAACACGCTCACAGCAACGCCCCATGCAGGGCCGCGAGTGATCCTGTCGGCACGCTGATCAGCGGCTGACGCATCCTCTGTGTCTTCGAGCAAGCGGACACTCAATTCGTCGCGTGATTGGTGCCACTCCTGCTCGCTGATTAGACGGTTTCGGTAAGCGGCATCCAGGTCTGCGATTTGGCTGCGGTAGACCGCGGCATTTGCGTCCGCCACGTTGTCACGGGGTACGTCAGAAGGTTTGCGGACGACAGCCCACACCAGCACGCCGGCAACCGCCAGTGCCATCACGATGGCAGTGGTCAAAAAAAGCATGTTCGCCATCATGGGGCGTCTCCCGCATTCAAGATGGCATTGACTTTTTGACGCTGCGTATCGGTCAGCGGTGCTGCGGGGACTTGCGCTGCACGGCGAGCTCGCAAATACAGCGTCATTCCTGCAACCCCCAAGACCAGCGCTAAAAATGGTCCAAACCACAAGACCCAGGTGAGCGGTTTAACGGTGGGACGGTACAGCACAAAGTCACCGTAACGATCGACGAGATAGGTTTTGATGCTGGCATCGTCCATGCCATCGACGATGAGTG
>JBMTSM010000206.1:0-3821 GCA_049448275.1 Burkholderiaceae bacterium | reverse complement strand
GGTTACACCCGTGGTCAGTTGAGTGCCATGGTCACGGCTGAAGGCTTTATCTGGAGCCTCATCGGTGGCCTGGTCGGTGCGGCACTCGGCCTGGTCGTCAGCGCGGTACTGGTGTTCGTGGTCAACCCCCAAAGCTTTCACTGGACCATGGACTGGCAAATACCCTGGGGCGATGTGGCGCTGATGGTGCTCGCCGTAATGGCCAGTGGCACAGGCACCTGCTGGCTGATCGCACGCCAAACATTGCGTCAATCCATGGTTCAATCTGTCAAACAGGATTGGTAGTGTGATGCATTTCAAAACCAACCGACGACAACTCATTCAAGCAGGCGCCTTCGCTGCGTTAGCCAGTCGTCTCCCAATCGGTGCCGCGTGGGCCACACCAAACTCTGTTTCAACACCTTTGACATTCCCCCGCGACAACGGCGCGCACCTGGACCACGATATTGAGTGGTGGTACCTCACGGGTTTTTTACAAGCCCCGCAAGTCAATGCTGAACCGCCCATCGGGTTTCAAATCACTTTTTTCCGAAAGCGGATCCCCAGTGCCCAACAGCTCACACAGCAGTTGGCTGCCAAGCACCTTGTCTTCGCTCATGCAGCGCTGACATGGCCTGGCGCCGATGGTCGCCCCGCCGCATTTCACCATGACCAACGGCTGGCCCGCTGGAACGGTGTATCGGATGGGGCTGATGATGGCCGACAGCCTGTTTACGTCTCACAAACTTACATGGCCGTGCGGCTGGGTCGGGGTGCGTCGTCCTGGTTCTTCCAGCCTTCAAACGGCACCCAAGCCCAAGGGCGAACGCTGCAATTTGATGCCGGCGTGCATACCGATTCGTTTGCCCTTGAGCTCAACGTCGAGCAAACCCAACCCACCGTCTTGCAAGGGCGTGGGGGTTTGTCCCAAAAAGGCCCTGACCCGGAAGCAACGAGCTGGTACACGACCGACCCACAGCTGCGTATCAAAGGGCAGGTCACGTTGAAAGGTGCCGCGCCACTATCCGTCAACGGAACAGGCTGGCTCGACCATGAATGGAGCCACGGCTTCATGCCGGCGCAAGCCGTAGGCTGGGATTGGATCGGGATGAACTTCGATGACGGTTCGGCGCTCACCGCTTTTCAGCTGCGTGACGCCAATGGCGGCAGTGTGTGGGCCGGTGGGTCATGGCGTGCAGCCGGCGGCGATCGCGTACAAACTTATCGCCCCGGTGACTTGGCATGGCGCGTTTTATCGACCTGGCGAAGCCCCGTTACCGGCGTGGAATACCCCATTCAATGGGCGCTTGAAACGCCGCAGGGGCGTTTTACCATCGTGCCCGTCTCGTCGCAACAAGAGCTGGACAGCCGCGCAACGACCGGAACGATATATTGGGAAGGCTTGAGTGCCTTGCGCGATAATTCGGGACGTCGCGTCGCGTGGGGTTACCTAGAGATGACGGGCTATGGTGACCCACTAACGATCTAAACATGAAAACACTCACGCCCAGCGCACTGCCACCGCGAACAAAATCTGCCGGCCTGGCGGCGCTCATTCCCTTTGTTAAACCCTACCGCTGGCATGCGATGGGTGCGCTGGTACTGCTGGTCTGCGCGGCATTCACCACCCTGATTTTTCCGGCAGCTCTTCGTGAACTAATTGATGGCGGCATTGCCAACATCAACGACCCCAATGGGGGCGGGCAAGATGCCTTGGCCGGCTATTTCGCCGCCCTACTCGGCGTGGCGCTGGCGTTGGCTGTCTTTTCGTCGGCTCGGTTTTATATGGTGAGTTGGCTGGGCGAGCGCATCACTGCAGACCTGCGACAAGCCGTCTACAGCCGCGTCTTGCAGCAAAGCCCGCAGTTCTTTGAGAACACGCCCACGGGCGAGGTCCTGTCACGTCTCAGCGCCGACACCACACTGATCCAAACGGTTGTCGGTTCATCGCTCAGCATGGGGTTGCGTAACGCGGTGATGGGTATCGGCGCACTCGCCATGTTGGTGTGGCACCACCCACTCATGATGGCGCAAGTCGCTGTGGGCTTGCTCTTGGTGATTGCGCCGAGCGTTTGGATGGGGCGCCGCGTACGCCGTCTGTCTCGCGCCAGCCAAGACCGTGTCGCGGATGCCAGCGCGTTAGCCAGTGAAATCCTAAATGCCATCACGGTCGTGCAAAGCTTCACCGCGCAGGTGCGCGAAAGCTTGCGCTTCAAAACGGCGACCGATAACGCATTTCGTGCCGCGTTGCGTCGCACGAAAGCACGGTCGTGGTTGGTGGGCTTCATCATGTCGGCGACATCAGCAGCGCTGCTTTGGGGTTTGTACAAGGGCACGTTGGCAGTGGTGTCGGGCGACATCACAGCGGGCGAGTTGGGGCAAACCGTTTTTTACGTGTTGATCTTGGCCGGCGCCTTTGCCGTGCTGGGCGAAGTCAGTGGTGACTTGCTGCGTGCAGCAGGTGCCAGCGAGCGACTCATTGAGTTGTTACACCACGCCCCTGCGGTCGCGCAGCCCACCCACCCGGTTCCTTTGGCAGCGACCCCCAGTGGTGCAACGGGTAAAGGCATGGCGGTCAACATGAACGCCGTGCAGTTCAGCTACCCCTCCCGGCCCAATACCTATGCGCTCGATGGACTCGCCCTAACGGTCGAGCCCGGCACCACCACTGCTTTGGTGGGTGCGAGTGGGGCTGGCAAAACCACCATTATTCAATTGCTCCAGCGCTTCTATGACGTTCAATCGGGCGACATCAAGCTGAATGGCTGCGACATCAAATCACTCGATTTAACCGAGCTGCGACAGCACATTGGCGTTGTGCCCCAAGAACCCGTGGTCTTCGCTGCGACCGCCTTCGAGAACATTTTGTATGGTCGCCCCGATGCATCCGAGGCCGAAGTCATCGCAGCAGCAAAAGCGGCGCACGCCGATGAATTCATCACCCAGTTGCCCATGGGCTACCAAACCTTCATGGGCGAGCGTGGCGTGCGCCTGTCTGGTGGACAGCGTCAGCGTATTGCCATCGCGCGCGCCATCCTTAAGAATGCGCCGCTCCTACTGCTTGACGAGGCGACGAGCGCACTGGACACACAAAGTGAAAAACTGGTTCAAGCCGCGCTCGACCATGCGATGCGTGATCGCACCACGATCGTGGTGGCCCATCGGTTGTCAACGGTTCAACGCGCGGATCGAATTGTGGTGTTAGAGGCTGGCAAAATCATCGAGTCCGGTACGCACCAAAGTTTGTTGGCTAAAGGCGGCGCCTACGCCGCCTTGGCACAAGCGCAGTTTCAAACTGAATCACACTGAGGTCATTTGGAATGGACGCCCTGAAAGTCTTGTTCGTTTGCATGGGCAACATCTGCCGCAGCCCGACGGCTGAGGGCGTTTTGCGGCACCATGCGCGACTAGCGGGTCTGTCCGAAGCCTTCGAGATCGACTCAGCTGGGACGCACAACTACCATCCTGATGCACCGCCTGATTCACGCAGTCAAACCCATGCCAAGCAGCGTGGCTATGACCTGAGTGATCTCCGAGCCAGGCAAATCACTGATGCCGACTTCGAGCGCTTTGACTTAATCCTCACCATGGATTGGGACAACCAAGCCCTAACAGAAGCCGCTTGCCCACCGCCGCTGCGCCAGAAAGTTCGGCGTTTTGCAGAGTTCTTTATTACGCACGGTGACGCTGTCGTCCCCGACCCCTACTTCGGGGGTGACGGCGGTTTCGCGCATGTTTTGGACCTGTGCGAGGACGGTGCGCAGGGCTTAATTCGGTATGTCAACCGAAAAAAAGCCACGGGTTAACCGTGGCTTTTAGGTGCAGTCCACATGATTTGTGGA
>JBMTSM010000205.1:0-3842 GCA_049448275.1 Burkholderiaceae bacterium | reverse complement strand
TGATGCCCAAGCCGATAAATCCGATGTGTAAGGGGTTCTCTGTCATAAAAATGGGCCGCTCAGGCCGTTAGTTTGTTACGCCAGTCAAGACCGGCTTGGGTAGTGGTGGCCGGTTTGTACTCGCAACCGATCCACCCGGTGTAGCCAATGCGTTTGAGGTGTGCAAATAGGAAGGCGTAATTCATCTCACCCGTGCCAGGTTCGTGACGACCCGGATTGTCAGCCAGTTGGATGTGCGCAATGCGCGCCAGGTGCTTTTCAACCGTGCCGGCTAGCTCGCCCTCCATGCGCTGTGCATGGTAGAGGTCGTATTGCACAAACACGTTGTCGTGGCCCACTTCTTCCAAAATTTCTAACGCCTGTGCCGTTCGATTCAAGTAAAAACCAGGGATATCAAAGGTGTTGATCGGCTCAATCAAGAGCTTGAGGCCCGCTGCGTTCAGGGCCTGCGCGGCAAACCGAAGGTTGTCGATAAAGGTTTGCTTGAGCCGCTCTGGCGCGACATCGGTCGGGGCCTTACCTGCCAAGCAATTGAGCTGTTTAACATCCAAGGTCCGCGCATACTGCACGGCTTTGTGGACACCGGCACGAAACTCGTCAACGCGGTCGGGCAAACAGGCAATGCCCCGCTCACCCGCGTCCCAGTTACCAGCAGGCAAGTTATGCAACACCAAGGTGAGGTTGTTGGTTGCTAAGCGTTCAGCAATCACCTCCGCAGACCAGGCGTAGGGAAAAAGAAACTCCACCGCTCGAAAGCCAGCTTTGGCAGCCAACTCGAAACGATCTAGGAAATCCACCTCGGTAAAGAGCATACTGAGGTTAGCGGCAAATTTAGTCATACGTCAAGGTTCTCCCGATTTCAGTCCAACAGGCCAGCAAGCTCTAAGCCTTTGGCGCCTTCCGGATGGCGGCAATCGACCGCCTCAAACTCGTTGATGGCGTTGATCTCGGTTCCCATCGCGATGTTGGTGACCTTCTCAAGAATCACTTCGACCACCACCGGCACGCGGAACTCCCGCGCCATGACCTGCGCCTGTTTCAAAGCAGGCCCGATTTTTTCGGGGTCAGTCACGCGCACAGATTTGCAGCCCAGGCCCTGAATAACGGCCTGGTGATCAACACCGTATCCCTTGAGGGTTTGGTCATCCACGTTCTGGTTGTCAAAGGCGAGTTGCACGCAGAAATCCATATCGAAATTGCGTTGCGACTGGCGAATCAGGCCCAGGTAGCTGTTGTTGACCAAGACCTGTACGAAAGGCAGACGGAACTGCGCGCCAGCGGCCAGCTCTTCAATCAGGAACTGAAAATCGTAGTCACCGGCCAGGCCCACTACGGTACGGGTGGGGTCTGCGGCCACGACACCCAAGGCGGCTGGCAATGTCCAGCCCAAGGGGCCAGCTTGACCACAGTTGATCCATTGACGCGGGCCATAAATATGGAGGAACTGTGCGCCCGCAATCTGCGAAAGACCGATGGTTGAGACATAAATGGTGTCGCGCGGGAACGCGGCGTTCATCTCTTCGTAAACGCGCATCGGCTTAATGGGTGTTTCGGTGTAGTGCGTTTTGCGCAGCATCAATTGCTTACGCTCAGTGCATCGTTGTGCCCATTCACTGTAGTTTTTAAGGGTGCCCGCCGATTGCCGGTCACGGGCTGCTTGCACAAGTAACGAGAGTGCGACTTTAGCGTCGCTGACGATGCCTAGGTCGGGCATGAACACACGGCCAATTTGTGTGGGCTCAATGTCAATGTGGACAAAGGTTCGGCCCTTGCAGTACACCTCGGTGGAGCCCGTGTGCCGGTTGGCCCAGCGATTGCCGATACCCAGAACAAAGTCGCTGGCCAGCATGGTGGCGTTGCCGTAACGGTGGCTGGTTTGCAGACCCACCATGCCTGCCATGAGCGGATGGTCGTCAGGAATGGTGCCCCAGCCCATGAGCGTGGGGATCACAGGCACGCCCGTGATTTCGGCAAATTCAACGAGCAGATCGCTGGCATCCGCATTGATGATGCCGCCACCGGCCACGATCACGGGTTTCTCACTGGCCATGAGCATGTCGAGCACTTTATCGACTTGCTTCCGATTAGCCGATGGTTTGTAAACCGGCAGGGGTTCGTAGGTGTCGATGTCAAACTCAATCTCGGCCATTTGCACATCAAACGGCAAGTCGATGAGTACCGGGCCAGGGCGACCTGAGCGCATGAGGTGGAAGGCTTGCTGGAAAGCGCGTGGTACCTGAGCAGGCTCACGCACAGTCACGCTCCATTTGGTCACCGGTTTACTGATGGACTCGATGTCCACCGCTTGAAAATCTTCTTTGTACAAGCGGGCGCGCGGGGCTTGGCCGGTGATGCAAAGAATTGGGATGGAGTCAGCAATGGCGGAGTAAAGGCCTGTAACCATATCGGTGCCTGCCGGTCCGCTGGTGCCGATGCACACGCCGATGTTGCCTGCTTTGGCGCGGGTGTAGCCCTCCGCCATGTGCGAGGCGCCTTCAACATGCCGAGCCAAAATATGCGCAATAGATTCGCGCTCACGCAGGGCGGCGTATAGGGGATTGATGGCCGCACCGGGTACACCAAAGGCTTGTGTGACGCCTTCTTTTTCCATCACCAACACCGCTGCCATTGCCGCTTTCATCTTTGCCATGAATATCTCCTCGGATTTAAAACAGTAGTCGAATGGTCGCCGCATCTTCGTGACAACGGAATCCGGCAATTTGGCAAAACGTATATTCCGTGTTGGAATAGCGGGACGTTTGACCTGACTCACACCCGCCTCAAACATGGACCGAATACAAAGCATCAAAGTTTTTATCCGTGTGGTTGACCTCGGCTCGTTCAGCAAAGCTGCCTCAGAGATGGGCATCGGACAATCTGCTGCAACCAAGCAAGTGGCTCAGCTTGAAGCCAAACTCGGATCAAGGTTGTTGCACCGCTCGACGCACGGGGTCAGCGTCACAGAGATTGGTCGCATTTATTACGAAAAATGCAAACTCATCGCGCACCATGTGGACGAGGCTGAGTCTGTCGCGGCTTTGATGCAGTCACAACTGCAAGGGGTGCTGCGTATCAGCTCATCGGTGGCTTTTGGACGGCGTGTTTTGGTGCCGTTGGTGGTGAAGTTCATGAAGCAGCACCCCAGGGTGCAATTGGAGATCACTTTTGAAGACCGGTATGTGGACCTGGTCGCTCAGGGGGTCGATTTGGCGGTGCGGATGGGGCGTTTGGCTGACTCGTCTTTAGGTGCGCGTTACCTGGGGGTCAATCCTTGGGTGCTCGTAGCCGCACCGCAATATTTGGCAGAACGTGGCGAGCCCCAAAAACCACAGGATCTCATCCACCACGATGCTCTGATATACAGCACCGTACAAGGAGATGCTCGCTGGATGCTCACGGGGGCAGATGGGCAAGTCCATAGCATGACTGTGAGCGGCCCCCTGCGCTCCAATAATCTCTCGTCTTTGCTGTCGGCTGTGAGGTCTGGTATTGGGTTAGCAGCTTTACCGAGGTACGTGGCGGAGGAATCCATCAATACCGGTGCAGTGGACCTAGTTTTGAAATCCTGGAGCCTGCCTTCGCAAGAGATCCATGCGGTATTCCCTTCGCCCCGTTTGCTACCTACTAAAGTGCAAACCTTCATCGACTGGTTACAGTCAGAAATGAGCGACAACTGGTGGACACAGCGGCACTTAAATTAAGTCCACCAGATTTGGACAGGAGCAACGCCACAATGACTCTGAGCGGTTATTTGAATACCGACCTTTAATCCGGAACGCAGCCTCATAAACCTAACAAAACCAGCCCTGAAACATAACAATAGTAGTAAAGCGTGTTCATAC
>JBMTSM010000204.1:0-3854 GCA_049448275.1 Burkholderiaceae bacterium | reverse complement strand
CGCATTGACATAGGGCGGGTTGCACACCACCAAGTCATACACCTCGGTCGTGAGGGCCGTTAAACCATCTGCGCAAGTGAGCTGGATGCGGTCGGCGAGGTCGTAACGCGCCACGTTGATCGCTGCGACAGCCAATGCGTCAGCCGAAATATCAATAGCGTCGACTTGCATGTCGGGGTAGGTGAGGGCAGTCATGACTGCCAAACTGCCGTTACCGGTGCACAAGTCGAGGGCATGGGTGCTTTCAGGGTCCAGCCACGCATCGATGTGTCCGGTGACCAAGGCCTCGGCAATCAGGCTACGAGGGATGATGGCACGCGGATCAATGTAGAAAGATAGTCCTTGAAGCCAAGCTTCTTGCGTGAGGTAGGCGGCGGGCTGACGGGTGTCAATACGTGCCTGTATCAGCCGGTGTACCGCATCGCAGTCGGTGTGTGAGACCATTTGACTGGCGACTTGTGGGTCATCCAAGGGCGTGTCTAAAGGCAGTCCGAGTTTCCACAAAACCAACCAAGCGGCTTCGTCAAACGCGTTGGTCGTGCCTTGGCCGAAATGTACGCCTGAGACCTCAAGCGTATCCTTGGCTTCTTGAATGAGTGAAATGAGTTGCATGGCGGCAGGTGAGGGAGTGACCGGACCGTTTCGCCAGAACGACTGACCGCCACCGAGCCAGATGGCGCGGTGGGGAACGTTGGGCTTACTTACGGCGGCGCGGCGCAGCAGGTGCGCGGCCTTCAATGTGACGGAAGCTGATACGGCCCTTGGTGAGGTCGTAAGGAGAAATTTCGAGCGTCACACGATCACCCGCCAAGATGCGGATGTGGTTTTTGCGCATTTTGCCTGCTGAGTAGGCGATGAGCTGGTGCTCATTGTCCAACGTCACACGGTAGCGTGAGTCGGGTAGCACCTCGTTAACGACGCCCATCATCTCAATCAGGTCATCTTTTGCCATGTAGTTTCCTTGTTCCAATTCGGTGTGTGCGTTGGGGCGAGCGCCAACAGCATCCGCGCGACCTCCAAATGGATCTGCGCAAAGCCCTTAATTATAGCGTCTGACGTTTATTCGCAACTTTCACTGTTGCTTGCGTGATGCAGTAGGCGGCCAAAACGCCATTCAGACCCCTGCGAGCAACGCCATCACGTGTTTGTATATGTTTTTGAGCGGTGCGATATCCGCTAAGGGCACGCACTCGTTAATTTTGTGAATGGTCGCGTTTGTTGGCCCCAATTCGATGACCTGTGGACAAATTTGCGCAATAAATCGCCCATCGCTGGTACCGCCCGACGTTGAGAGCTCGGTTTCAATCCCCGTCTCGGAACGGATCGCTGCCTGCACCGCTTCGACCAAGGTGCCGGTCTTTGTCAAAAACGGCAAACCGCTGATGCTCCACGTCAGGTCATAGGTCAGACCATGTTGCTGGAGCACAGCTTCGAGGCGCGCTTGCAGCGATTCCGGCGTGCTCTCTGTACAAAAACGGAAGTTAAAGTCGATCACAACCTCACCAGGGATGACGTTACTGGCTCCGGTGCCGCCGTGGATATTGCTGATTTGCCAACTGGTCGGCGGAAAAAATGCATTGCCCTGATCCCACACCATTGAGGCTAGTTCGGCCAACGCGGGGGCTGCCTCATGAATCGGGTTGCGCGCCATGTGCGGGTAAGCAATGTGGCCTTGAATGCCTTTGACAGCGAGGCGCCCGCTCATGCTGCCACGGCGGCCATTCTTAATCATGTCGCCGGTCTGCTTTACCGATGTGGGCTCGCCGACGATACAGTAATTGATCTGCTCACCACGTTCCACCAACTTTTTGCAAACAAGGGCGGTTCCGTCTTTGGCAGGACCCTCTTCGTCACTGGTAACAAGCATCGCGATCGACAAGGGCGCTGCCGGGTGAGCCACCCGAAACTCCCGGATCGCTATCACCATCGCGGCCAAAGAGGTCTTCATGTCACTCGCGCCGCGACCATATAAGTGGCCATCCCGGTGCGTGGGGGTAAACGGGTCACTCGCCCAGGCCTCACGCGGTCCGGTAGGCACCACATCGGTGTGCCCCGCGAAGACCAGAAGTGGCGCCAGCTCCCCATTCGGCAGTGTGGGCGCGGTGTATTTAGCCCACAAATTGGTGACTTGCGCATCGGTTGGCCCCGCCATGATGCGCTCGCACACAAAACCCAGGGGTTGCAGTTCGTCAGCCAGTAATTCTTGGCACCCCGCATCATCGGGCGTGACCGAGGCCTTACTGATTAAAACTTCTGCGAGCCGGAGGGTTTCGTTCATGGTTGGTGGTCTGGGGTTTAGTCGCGTAACAGGTCGTTCAGGCTGGTTTTTGCGCGGGTTTTGGCGTCAACACGCTTCACAATAACCGCACAGTAAAGACTGTACTTGCCGTCGTCAGATGGCAGGTTACCGCTGACGACTACAGAGCCAGCGGGAATGCGTCCATAGGTGACTTCACCGGTGGCACGGTCGTAAATCTTGGTGCTTTGACCGATGTAGACGCCCATGGAAATGACAGAGTTCTCTTCCACGATGACACCCTCAACGACCTCGGAGCGCGCTCCGATGAAGCAGTTGTCTTCGATGATGGTGGGGTTGGCTTGCAGGGGCTCCAAAACGCCGCCGATACCAACGCCGCCTGACAGGTGAACGTTTGCACCAATTTGCGCGCAAGAGCCGACGGTGGCCCAGGTGTCAACCATGGTGTTTTCGCCCACGAAGGCGCCGATGTTCACGTAGGAGGGCATTAACACAGCCCCCTTAGAAATAAAGCTACCGCGGCGCGCAACTGCGGGGGGGACGACACGGACGCCGGCCTGTGCCATGGCGGCTGCATCTAACTTGGAGAACTTGGGTTGCACTTTGTCGTAAAACGCCAGATCGCCCGCATGCATCGGCTCGTTGTCGTTCAGACGGAAGGAGAGCAAAACAGCCTTTTTCAGCCACTGGTGGGTGGTCCACTGACCCACGCCTTCACGCGTCGCCACACGCAGGCTGCCGTTGTTCAGGCCGACGATGGCTTCTTCAACTGCGTCGATGACCTCTTTAGGCGCAGCTTTGGGTGACAAGTTGGCACGGTCTTCCCACGCGTTATCGATAATTTGTTGCAATTGTTGTGTCATGGGTTCTCCAGTATTAAAAATTAGTTCGGGTAGTTTTCGATGAATGCGCTGATGCGGTGCGCAGCCTCCAAACATTCTGCGGTCTCGGCGACCAAGGCCATTCGGATGCGGCCCGCGCCGGGGTTCTGTCCCTCCACTTCGCGCGCCAAGAAACTACCGGGTAAGACAGTCACATTGTATTGACCCAATAATTCGGCCGCGAAACGCTGGTCATCACCATGAAAGGCCGCGGGGACGGCGGCCCAGAGGTAAAAGCCGGCATCGGGCAACGCCACATCCATGACGCGCTCCAAAACAGGGGTGACCGCGTTGAATTTGTCGCGGTATTGCGCGCGGTTGTCGATCACGTGCGCCTCGTCGTTCCAAGCCGCAATGCTGCCTGCCTGCACCATTGGGCTCATGGCCCCGCCGTGGTAAGTGCGGTACAGCAAGAAAGACTTGATGAGCTGGGCGTCGCCCGCCACAAAGCCGCTGCGCAGCCCCGGTGCGTTGCTGCGCTTCGACAGACTGGTAAACATCATCAGGTTCTTGAAGTCAGTACGCCCCAGCAACGCGGCGGCTTGCAGACCACCCAGCGGTGCCTCGTCCCGGAAGTAAATTTCGCTGTAACACTCGTCTGAAGCGATGACAAAACCGTGTTGGTCCGACAACTCAAACAGATACCGCCACTCGTCCAACGGCATGACAGCGCCCGCTGGATTCCCAGGCGAGCAGACGTACAGCAGCTGCGTTTG
>JBMTSM010000203.1:0-3860 GCA_049448275.1 Burkholderiaceae bacterium | reverse complement strand
CGTCCCCTCCCGCGTAGGAGAACGACACCCCCTCTAAACCGATGTGTGTCTGCTCGGACAAGGCAACTCCAGAAACCGTCATACGGCTTCTATTTAACCACTATCGTGGCAGGACGCTGGCACCCATCAGGAATTGATCCACCGCCCTTGCTGCTTGACGACCCTCGCGAATCGCCCAAACCACCAAGCTCTGCCCTCTGCGCATGTCACCCGCCGCGAATACTTTTTCGACGTTGGTAGCGTAACCGCCAACCTCGTCAACGGTCGCCTGAGCGTTACCGCGCGCATCGGTATTGACACCAAATGCAGACAGAACCGTCGCGACAGGACTCACAAAACCCATCGCCAACAGGACCAAGTCCGCTTTCAATACCTGCTCGCTACCCGCGACTTCGGACATCTTGCCGTCTTTCCATTCAACGCGAACCGTTTTGACGCCGGTGACCTTGCCCTTTTCACCCAAAAACTCTTTGGTGGCGATCGAGAACTCACGCGAGCACCCCTCTTCGTGGCTGGAACTGGTGCGCAACTTCAAGGGCCAGTAGGGCCAAACCAATGGTTTATTTTCTTGCTCCGGCGGCTGCGGCATCAATTCAAACTGAGTCACACTCAGCGCACCGTGCCGGTTACTGGTACCGACGCAGTCGCTACCGGTGTCACCGCCACCAATCACGATCACATGCTTGCCGTCGGCACGCAACTGGGTCTTGAGCTTATCGCCCGCGTTGATCTTGTTTTGCTGCGGCAGAAACTCCATCGCAAAGTGAATACCCGCCAAATCGCGGCCAGGAACAGGCAGGTCACGCGACTGCTCAGCACCGCCGGTCAGCAACACCGCGTCGAATTCCTTTTTCAACTGCTCAGGCGACACATTGGTCTTCGCCCAATTGGTCACCACACTGCCTTCCGGCATCTCACCGACCAAGATACCGGTTTTAAAGACAACGCCTTCGGCTTCCATTTGTGCCACACGGCGGTCGATGTGGTCTTTCTCCATCTTGAAGTCGGGGATACCGTAACGCAGCAAGCCGCCAACACGGTCGTTCTTCTCAAAAACGGTGACACTGTGACCTGCGCGCGCCAGCTGCTGCGCCGCAGCCATTCCAGCAGGGCCGCTGCCAACAACGGCAACCGTTTTACCCGTCTTGGCGGCAGGCACTTGTGGGGTCACCCAGCCTTCGGACCAAGCGCGGTCAATGATGGCGTGCTCAATCGACTTGATGCCAACAGCGTCCTCGTTCACATTGAGCGTACACGCAGCTTCGCAGGGTGCGGGGCAAATACGGCCTGTGAACTCAGGGAAGTTATTCGTGCTGTGCAACACCTCAATCGCATTCTTCCAGTCGCCTTGGAAAACCAGGTCGTTGAAATCCGGAATGATGTTATTCACGGGACAACCGCTGTTGCAGAAGGGCGTACCGCAGTCCATGCAGCGGGCCGACTGTTGCTTGGCACCCGCATCATCCAAACCAATGACGAATTCTTTGTAGTTCTTCAGGCGCTCGGTAGGTGGCAGGTAGCCCTCTTCTAAGCGCTCAAACTCCATAAAGCCAGTTACTTTTCCCATCTTGTTCTCCTATGAGGAACCCGGCTTACGCCGTGGCTCCTGATTTAGCCTTAGCAGTCGCCTCACGCGCTACTTTTGCGGCATTCAGTTCAGCCAGCGCGCGCTTGTATTCATTCGGGAATACCTTGACAAATTTGGCTCGTGCGGTATCCCAGTTGTCGAGCAGCTCGCGCGCACGACGTGAGCCGGTGTAGCGCAAATGATCGTTCAACATGGCTTTCAACTGGACCTCATCGGTTTGATCGCGATGCCACACGGCTGGATCAATGGTTGACCGCTGCTCGGCATCGCTAAGGACACGCTCCAACGAGACCATCGCCTTGTTAGCGCGCAAATCAAATTGACCATCCTCGTCGTACACATAGGCAATACCGCCGCTCATGCCAGCCGCAAAGTTACGACCAGTGCGGCCCAATACGGCAACCGTGCCGCCTGTCATGTATTCGCAACCATGGTCACCCGTGCCCTCAACAACGGCAGATGCCCCTGACAGGCGAACTGCAAAACGCTCACCTGCAACGCCGCTGAAGAAGGCGTCGCCGGTGGTCGCGCCGTACAACACGGTGTTACCCACAATGATGTTTTGGTGTGACAAACCACGGAAGTCCAAACTGGGGCGAACCACGATACGGCCGCCGCTCATCCCTTTACCGGTGTAGTCGTTGGCTTCACCAATCAGGTTCAAGGTAATACCCTTGGCCAAGAAAGCGCCAAAAGACTGCCCGCCTGTTCCTTCCAACTGGATATGAATGGAGTCATCTGGCAAGCCTTCGGGGAAACGCTTAACCAACTCGCCAGACAACATCGCTCCCACAGTACGGTTCACGTTACGCGCGGTATCCATGAATTTGACCTTTTCACCGCGCTCCAGAGCCGCCTTTGATTTTTCAATCAAACGCACGTCGAGTGCCTTTTCCAAAGCATGGTCCTGAGCGTCGTTGTGAAGACGCGCGACATCTGCGGGCACATCGGGCACATAGAACAGGCGCGAAAAGTCTAGCCCCTTGGCTTTCCAGTGCTGCAGTCCACGACGGGTATCCAGCAAGTCAGCGCGACCGACCAATTCGTCAAAGGTGCGCACACCTAACTGCGCCATGATCTGTCGGGCTTCTTCGGCGACAAAGAAGAAATAGTTCACCACGTGTTCAGGCTGCCCTGAGAATTTCTTACGCAACGTTTCGTCCTGCGTAGCCACACCAACTGGGCAGGTATTCAGGTGACACTTGCGCATCATGATGCAGCCTTCAACGACCAACGGCGCAGTGGCAAAGCCGAATTCGTCAGCACCTAACAAAGCGCCAATCACCACATCACGGCCCGTCTTCATCTGACCATCAGCCTGAACACGAACGCGACCACGCAGGCGGTTCAGCACCAGTGTCTGTTGCGTTTCAGCCAAGCCGATCTCCCACGGACTGCCCGCGTGCTTGATTGACGACCAAGGCGATGCACCCGTACCGCCGTCGTGACCAGCGATCACGATGTGATCCGATTTGGCTTTCGCCACGCCCGCGGCAATGGTGCCGACGCCAATTTCCGAGACCAGTTTCACGCTGATGCTGGCGACTGGGTTCACGTTCTTCAGGTCGTGGATCAGTTGAGCCAGATCCTCAATGGAGTAGATGTCGTGGTGCGGTGGTGGTGAAATCAAGCCCACACCCGGCACTGAATAGCGCAATGCACCGATGTATTCACTGACCTTTCCACCTGGCAACTGGCCACCCTCGCCCGGCTTGGCGCCCTGTGCCATCTTGATTTGAATCTGGTCGGCACTGGCGAGGTACTCGGTGGTTACGCCAAAGCGACCAGAGGCCACTTGTTTGATACGCGAGCGCAACGAGTCGCCGGCTTTCAGCGGGATATCCACCTCGACACGACGCTCGCCGATTACAGAGCGCAATGACTCACCGTCCGTAATCGGGATGCCCTTCAACTCGTTTCGGTAACGCGCAGGATCCTCGCCACCTTCGCCGGTGTTGCTCTTGCCGCCAATGCGATTCATGGCAATTGCCAGCGTCGCGTGGGCCTCTGTCGAAATAGAACCCAAAGACATCGCACCCGTAGCGAAGCGCTTCACGATTTCTGAGGCGGGCTCTACTTCGTCAATTGAAATGGCTTTGCTGGGGTCCAATTTGAACTCAAACAATCCACGCAACGTCATCTGACGACGGGTCTGGTCGTTGATGATCTGAGCGTACTCTTTGTAAGTGTTCCAATTTTTGGCGCGTGTGCTGTGCTGTAACTTAGCGATCGCGTCAGGCGTCCACATGTGCTCTTCACCGCGCGCGCGCCA
>JBMTSM010000202.1:0-3888 GCA_049448275.1 Burkholderiaceae bacterium | reverse complement strand
GCGGTCATCGCGTGTCAGTTGCGCCTTTAGCGCAGGCCAGAACTCAACCTGCATGTGTCGCTTGTAAAGCCACAGGCCGCAGAGCATGGCAATCCCTCCATGCAGAACCAGCAGCATGGGAATGAGCCCCATCTTTTGGTAGGTGACCCAGCTGCTGCTCACCGTGTGTAAGTTGAAATAAACGATACCGCACAGCAGTGCCATGATCGTTTGTGGACCGGGCTTACCGCGGTTGTTTACCTGTGCAACCGCTAAGCCGATTAAGACGAAATTGATGGCCATGAAAAACATGCCGATACGCCATGCGAACTCGCCCTGCGCGCTTGGGTGAAACTGCTCGAAGAGGTCTTGAGTCTTCATGCTCTTAAGCGCTTGGCTACCGCCTCCAACCACAGGGTCGCTGATCAAGGTGCCTTGACGCTCAAATTGGGTGATGGTTTGAGAATTGTCTGCACGGCTGCGTCGGGTTTGCTCGCCGTCCTGGAGCTCAAGGAACCGGCCATCAGGCTTTTCCACAATCTGTGCATGTGCCGCGGAGGTCACCACCTGATCCGTGCTGGTCCTACTGGCAATGAAAATTCCGTTACCGGTTTGACCTGAAGGACTGCTTTTGTCCATGAAAAAGACGACCTCGCCGTTGGCAGATTCCCTGAATTGTCCGGGTGCGACGCGGTCCACATTGTTACGCGCTTCGTATTTGCTTTTGAGGTCATCCAATTCAGCGTTGTGCCAGGGCCAAGCCCACAGCTGCAACACGGCGATAGCAAGCAAAATGGGCCATGCAAAGCGAAATGTCGGTTTGATGAATCCAAACAAACTAACGCCACTGCTAAACCAGATCGGCATTTCGCTATCACGGTAAATGCGGCTCATGGTGCTAACAACCGCGATGTAGAGCGCCACCGATAAGATCAATGGCATACGGCCCAATGCGCTGTAACCCAGCGCCAGCGACAGTGATTCAGGATCTAACTCGCCCTGTGATGCCAATCCCAGGGTACGAATCAGCATCAGCGTCATGACGATCGTGAATAAAACCACCCAACTTGTCCAGAAGCTTCGGGCGAGATCTCGTCTAAGTGAGGAATGGAATAACATCTAGGTCTCGGTACACAATAGGTGCATTATGAACGTTGAACTCAAGTCGATCTCATTTGATAGAACCTGCCAGCGAAAGTGCGATGCACTGATTATCCTGCTTCCCAAGGGCAATGTGGTGGCGCCATCCTCGATTGCGTTGACGCAATGGGTTGCCGCAGCGCAAAAGCAGGGTGCACTGGGTCCAAACGGCGCGGGCAGTCTATCGGCTTATGCCGATCCGCGGTTTACCCCCAAGCAAGTACAAGTGGTCTTGGTTGATCCGTCGGATCCGGATGGGGTGCGGGCCGCGCTTCGTGGTGCAGCGAAGAGCTTGTCCGCGACCGCGCAGGCGATCACGGTTTCGCTGCAACTCCTACTGAACGCGCCCGCCGAAAGCGCTGTCGACTGGATGCATTTGATTGTCGCTGCGCTGGGCGAGGCGACCTACAACTTCACCACCAGCAAAGCGAAGACGGCGAAAAAATCGTGGACCGGTCAATTCACACTGGCTGTGGATGCCGCACCGCGTTTAAAACGCGAATTTGATCGCGCAGTTGCCGTGATGGCCGGGATGAACTTGGCAAAAGAATGGGCGAATCGTCCCGCGAATCTGGCAACCCCGTCACTGTTAGCCGATGAAGCCAAACGGCTCGCTAAGTTCAAGAACATGCGCGTCGAGGTACTGGGCCCGAAAGAGGTTGCCAAGCTGAAGATGGGTGCTTTCATGGCTGTAGCGCAGGGCTCCGCACAACCACTGCGTTTCATCGTGGTTCGCTATCAAGGGACGGATGCGTCGAAGGCACCGGTGGTTCTGGTCGGCAAGGGAATCACCTTCGATACGGGCGGGATCTCACTCAAGCCCGGTGCGGAGATGGACGAAATGAAGTTCGACATGTGCGGCGCCGCCAGCGTGATGGGAGCGATGCATGCAATTGGTCACTTGCAACCCAAGCAAAATGTCGTTGCCTTGATCCCCAGTTGCGAAAACATGCCGGATGCTGCGGCCGTCAAACCCGGCGACGTGGTAACCAGCATGAGTGGACAGACCATTGAGATTTTGAATACCGATGCCGAGGGGCGCCTGATTTTGTGCGATGCCCTAACGTATGCCAAGCGCTTTAAGCCTGCGCATGTCATCGATGTTGCGACCTTGACGGGCGCCTGCGTGATCGCGCTGGGCCATGTGCGGTCGGGTATGTTTACGGCAGATGACGCCTTGGCTGCTGCGCTGCACGAGGCCGGGGAGCAGACCCGTGATTTGTGCTGGCGCATGCCGTTGGATGACGCTTATGGGAAGTCGCTGAAATCAAACTTCGCCGATATCCCCAATATCGGGGGCGGTCGGGCTGGTGGGTCGATCACCGCAGCGAAGTTCCTCGAAAAATTCACAGATGCTTTCAAGTGGGCTCACTTGGACATCGCGGGCAGTGCTTGGGACAGTGGCGCCGCGAAAGGAGCCACAGGTCGGCCCGTGCCCCTGCTGGTTCATCATGTCCTGAGCGCAGGGTCATCGGTATCGAAGCGTGCTTGATGGTCATGGCGGACGAGACCCTTGAGGCCGTTGCGTTTCATACGGGCGTGAGCGACCCGGTGCAGCACTTGCGCCGCCTGATCACCAAGACCATTAAGCGCCAAGAGCCCATGGTGGTGTTGTGTGCAGCGGAGGCCCTCGATGCAATTGATGGCGCGCTGTGGTCGCTGGAGCGCGAGGGGTTTGTGCCGCACGCGCGCTTCGACAGCCCGCCCGCGGTGAAGGCCAGGAGCATGGTCGCGCTCATAACTGACGTCTCGCAAACCGAGCGTCGCGACCGGTTGGTCAATCTAAGCGATGCCTGGGTGCCCTCGGTCGAGCGCTTCAAGCGGGTCGTCGAGGTCGTCACGCCGCAGGCGGCAGCTGCGGCCCGCAATCGGTGGAAGCGATATGCGGCGATGGGGGTCGCTCTCACTAACACCACGTTTACCTAGCAACTGTGGGTCTTGTGGTTGGGTCATTATTAAAAATCCTGATACCCAAAAAAATTCTCAATTTCCAAAGTTACCCCCGTTACCCCCGAATTTTGCGGTATCGTTTGGTCTTAGCGGATACTTCAACACTGCGGAGGCCCGCTATTTACGAAATTTAACGTGTTCATTCAAGGACTATCATGAAAATGAAAATTAAACTCGCGCTGGTCGCTGCTGCTGCCCTTGCGCTCGTTGCTTGTGGCGACAAAGAAGAAGCCGCTGGTGGCGGTGACACCATGGTCGTGAAAATTGGTCACGTGGGCCCAACCAGCGGTGCGATTGCTCACTTGGGTAAAGACAATGAAAACGGTGGCCGCATGGCTATCGAAGAGTTGAACGCTGCTGGCATGACGATTGGTGGTAAGAAAGTCACCTTTGAGTTGCTGGCCGAAGACGACGCGGCTGACCCTAAGCAGGGTACGGCAGCGGCACAAAAGCTGGTTGACGCCAAGGTCAACGGTGTCATTGGTCACTTGAACTCTGGCACAACCATTCCTGCATCATCGATCTATCACGATGCGCGTTTGCCTCAAATTTCCCCCTCGGCGACCAACCCCAAGTACACCCGTCAGGGCTTCGACACAACCTTCCGTTTGGTCGCTGACGACACGCAATTGGGTGGTACTTTGGGCCGCTACGCCATCGAGACCTTGAAAGGTAAAACTGTTGCGGTGATCGACGATCGCACCGCCTATGGCCAGGGTGTCGCAGATGAGTTTGAAAAAGGCGTGACGTCTGCAGGCGGTACATTGGTTGCGCGTGAATTCACGAACGACAAAGCAACCGACTTCAACGCGATCCTGA
>JBMTSM010000201.1:0-3930 GCA_049448275.1 Burkholderiaceae bacterium | reverse complement strand
CGCTCTTCGTCCCCCGCTTGGAGGGCTGCACTGAGCTCGGCGTGCTCCGCGATTGATTGACCGACACGGTGCCGCACCTGCAGCTGCATCCGTCTGTAGGGCTTCAAGCGGTTTTTCAAGGTGGTCGTTTGCTGCACCAAAAAATCGTTTCCACTGGCCCGGTAGATCAGTTGGTGGAACACCTCATTGGCGTGGTAGTAGGCGTTCGGGTCGCCGGCCATGCCGACGGCTTCGCAATGCTGACGGGCCTGTGTCAATGCCGCCAGCAGTGAGACGTCAGCACGGCGCGCCGCCAGACGTGCGCACATGGCCTCCAATTCCGCCATGACCTCAAACATTTCAATCAAACCAGCGGGACTGATGGATGCGACATAGGTTCCCCTTTTGGGGAGGACGTCCACCAAACCGCTGGCCTCGAGCTGTTGTAGTGCCTCTCGCACGGGGGTTCGGGAAACCTCAAAGCGTTCGGCTATTTCGTCAATGTGCAGTTGTTCTCCCGGGCGCAAACGGCCATCGACGATGTCGTCCTCGAGTTGTTCTCGCATTCGCTGTACGAGCGTCGGTTTGGCGTTAGAAGGGGCCATGGTTGCGCACTATTCGGGGTAAACCACTAGATTGTCTAGGACTAAAAAAATATAACATTCGCGCTGTTTTATACAACACAAGGAGACTTTAATGAAACCCGTTTTCAAGAAATTAGCTGCTGTGGCAGTTTTGGCTGGCATGGCCATCTCGGCACATGCCGACATCGTACTCAAAGCATCGCACCAGTTCCCTGGCGGTAAGGGTGACGTGCGCGACGAGATGGTGCAAATTATTGCACGTGAAGTAGAGGCCGCAAATGTCGGCTTGACCATCAAGGTGTTCCCAGGCTCAAGCTTGGTAAAACCGAAAGAGCAGTGGAAAGCCATGCTCAGCGGCCAAATCGACATGACGTCGTTGCCGTTGGACTACGCTTCAGGTTTCCACCCCGAATTTGGCGCGACGCTGATGCCAGGTCTTGTGAAGAGCCACGCACACGCGCGCAAGATCAACGCATCGCCTTTCATGGATGACATCCGCAGCATCATCAACAAAGGTGGCGTGGACGTTTTGGCAGATGCATGGTTGGCCGGTGCTTTCGGCGGCAAGGACACTTGTATTCTCGAGCCAAAAGACGTTAACGGCTTGAAGATCCGCTCTGCGGGCGCCACTTTCGCTGAAATGTGGGCCGGCGCTGGCGCATCTATCGTTTCAATTCCCTCAAGCGAGGTATACAGCGCGCTCCAGCAGGGCGTTGCGCAAGGTACGGACACCTCTGCCGGTAGTTTCGTTTCATTCCGTCTTTACGAGCAGTTGAAGTGCTTGACCGCGCCTGGCGACCAGGGTTTGTGGTTCATGTACGAGCCTGTGCTGATCTCTCAGCGCGCCATGGCTAAGCTGAACGATGCGCAAAAAGCCGCATTGAAAGCCGCCTCCAAAAAGGCTGAGGACTACTTCGCGGCCGAGTCGAAGAAGTTAGACGACAAAATGGTCGACGCCTACACCAAGGCCGGCGTGAAAGTCGTTTACATGACCGAAGCCCAAGCCGACATGTGGCGCGATGTTGCAGGCAAAACGTCCTACAAGACGTTTGCTGAGAAAGTCCCAGGTGGCAAGGCCCTGATCGACAAGGCTTTAGCCGTTAAGTAATCGGAGTCCGCCCCTTGAAACAAATTTACAAATGGGTTTGCCGACTCTCACAGGTCAGCGGCATGGTTGCTGCGCTGCTGATGGTGGTGTCGGTGTTTGTGGTCTGTCAGATGATCTTTGTCCGAGCTGTGCTTGGCGAATCATCAATCTGGCAGACCGAGTTTGTGACCTACGCTTTGGTCGCAGCGACGTTTCTCGGGGCGCCTTACATCTTGCTAACCAAGGGGCATGTCAACGTTGACTTGCTCCCTCTGTTTCTCAGCCACAAGGCCCGCGTCGCGCTGGCCTGGGTGGCATCTATTGCCTCTTTGACTTTCTGCTTGCTGTTTCTCTACAGCGCGTTGCACTGGTGGTACGAGGCCTGGAACCTCGATTTAACGACCCCCAGCATCTGGCGCGCTCGCTTGTGGATTCCTTACCTGAGCGTCCCTGTGGGCATGACTTTGTTGTGCTTGCAGTACGTGGTCGATATTTGGGCGCTAGCAACCGGACGTGACATGCCGTTCGGAATGGATCCATCCAAACAAAAGGAAATGGCATGACCCCGTTAGCTCTTGGCGGCGTGATTTTCGCCGTCGCATTGATTTTGCTGGCAACAGGCATGCCGATCGCGTTCGCGCTGGGCAGTACTGCGCTGATTTTTATGCTGTGGACGGATGGCTTTGGTGCCGTCATGTACATGGCTGACACGGTGTTCTCAGGTCTTGACGATTTCACATTGGCGTCGATCCCGATGTTCATCATTATGGGGGCGGCGGTCGCATCCTCGCGGGCAGGCAGCGACCTTTATGAGGCACTCAACCGCTGGTTGTACAAGGTGCCCGGCTCTTTGGTGATTTCCAACATCGGTGCTTGTGCGCTGTTCTCCGCACTAACGGGTTCATCACCTGCCACGTGTGCTGCGATCGGCAAGATGGGCATTCCCGAGATGCGTCGCCGCGGCTATGCGGCCGATCTGGCCACGGGCTCGATAGCCGCAGGCGGTACTCTAGGTATCTTGATCCCACCGAGCGTGACCATGATCTTGTACGGCATTGCCAGCGAGACATCCATCGGGCGACTCTTCATCGCGGGCATCCTGCCCGGCTTGATGCTGACCGGCTTGTTCATTGCCTGGGCTCTATTTTTGAGCTGGCGGCGTGGCACGACCAAGGTCAGTGCCGATGTGTATTACTCATGGGCTCAACGATTCGAGCTGTTGCCTCGCTTGCTGCCACTGCTGGCGGTGATCATCGGCGTGATCTATGCGCTCTACGGCGGGATCGCAACACCCTCCGAGGCCGCGGGCGTCGGCGCCGCGTTGTGTCTGATCATGGTCATCGTCATCTACCGAATGTGGCACTGGACCGCCATCTGGACCATTGTGCGCGATGCCATTCGCGAGTCTGGCATGTTGTTACTCATCATCGGCATGTCGGTGTTGTTCAGCTATGCCATGTCCTCCAGCCTCGTCACTCAGAGCATTGCGGAAGCGATCGCCGACATGGAGGTTAATCGCTGGATCCTGTTGGCGCTGATCAACGTCTTGTTACTGGTCTTGGGTTGCTTCTTGCCCCCAGCCGCCATCATTTTGATGACCACGCCCATCATATTGCCCGTGATCACAGCGGCCGGTTTTGATCCGATTTGGTTTGGCGTTGTACTGACGATCAACATGGAGCTGGGCCTGATCACGCCCCCCGTTGGACTGAATCTTTTCGTGATCAACGGCATCACGCCTGACGTTAGTCTGACCACCATCTTGCGCGGCGCGTTACCGTTCATGATGTGCATGGTCGTTTCGATTGTGCTTTTGTGCTTTTTCCCAGAAATCGCAACGTGGTTACCCACCGCGATGATGGGTTAAATTTCCAAAATGATTTCATGGAAACAACTCGCCTCACTCGGAAATAAGGCCAAGGCCGACGGTGGCTTTTCGCGGTTGGTTGATGCCTGCAACCAACTCGTTTCTGAACGTGGCCAAGCCAACCTCTACGCACTGGCGACCGCCGTGGTGGAGGGATGGCAAGGTCTGAGCCGCGAACGCCACGATGCCTTTTTTGCGGTGCTGGCAACAGAATTTGATGCCGACCCCGACGCCGTCATGTCTGCCGCCAAGGCTTACACACAAGCGCCGACACCGGCAGCATTAGCGGCGCTGTCGACAGCCACAGAGTCGCGTCGTCAAGAGCTATTCAGGCGGATCAACCGCACCCAAGGGGGTACTGCCACCTTGTTAGCGATGCGGGTCGCCCTGATGGGCTGCATGCGCAACCGAAA
>JBMTSM010000200.1:0-3955 GCA_049448275.1 Burkholderiaceae bacterium | reverse complement strand
CCCATGGTGCCGACGAAACGCTGATTCGCGGCCGCCCGATTGACCTCAACCAACCATTCACGCAGTCCGGATCCATCGTGGATACTGGCTGTCTGTGCATAAGCGCTCCCAGCCCCGATCAGAGCTGACCACAGCACCGCAACACACCAACGCATACGAGGCATCAAGGCGCTCCCGCCTGCCAGGCCACGTTACGCACGAAACCGACCGGCCCTTGCAAAGCAGACGCGCTACCACGCTGCCGATGGGCCGCCAAGAAGGCGTCCAACTCTGGATCACGAACCACCGATACGTTGGCAGACATCACCGGCGCGAACGTCGGTGTGTACGACGCAAAAGCTGGCGACTCGCTATCCGATTGCCCCGGGCCGATAGCCAACCAAGCGGAGAGCGCCAGCGCACCAACGGCCACGCTGGCGACGGCACGCCATTTAAACTGCCCATCGTTCGCGGCGACCACTTGCGGTTCAAACGCGGGTTCGCTGGGACTGTTAAGGGGCGCACGCTCGATACCTGACTGCACACGCTGCCAAAATTCGTCCAGCTGCACGACAGACGCCACTTCGGCATCAGTTCCGCCGCGTAAGGCTTTCCCAATGGCCAGGTAAGTACCGATCTGTAGCGCCGTATCCGACTCGTTAAGCGCCGATGCGGGCCAATGGCGGTTTTCGGCTGGTGCCGGAGGTGCGTCGTCCAACCACGCTGACAACGCTTCTTCGGGAGTCGGGTTGTGGGGTTTCACCATCGTTTGCCTCCTTGGCGGTTGAGCATGGGTTTGATGCGTTTCGAAATCGCCTCGCGCGCGCGGAATATGCGCGACCGGACCGTTCCGATAGGACAATCCATTGCCAATGCGATGTCTTCGTAACTCATACCTTCAATTTCCCGCAGTGTGACGGCCTCTGCCAACTCAGGTGGGAGTGCGTCAACCGCCTCATTGACGGCTGCCGCAATCTCCCGGGAGGCGACCTCGGCTTCTGGGCCACCTTCATGCGTTTGAGAAGGATCGGTCGCGGATGGTTCCCAGCGGTCCTCAGAAAATTCAGTGTCACGGCCATCCGGCTGCAGATCGGACATGAATTTCACCGGATCACGCGCTTGACGAATAGCGGCCTTTTTGGCTGCATTCGCTGCGATGCGGTAAAGCCAAGTGTAGAACTGGGCATCACCGCGAAAATTAGGCAACGCACGGTATGTACTGATAAAAACGTCCTGGGCTACGTCTTCACATTTGGCACTGTCTTTCACCCAGCGACCAATCAGGCGAATGATGCGCGGCTGGTATTTTCGAACCAGCAGTTCGAACGCGCGCACATCGCCGGAAACAGCGAGCGCAACAACTGCTTGGTCCGGGTCGACACGGGCCGGTGGCCCCGTTGTCTCAGGATTATCTTGCCCCATCTACGTTTGCGCATGCGCGCGCAGGGCGCGACATAGGGCCAGCCATTGACTTGGACGCGCATCCGCTTTCATCCACAGCCAAGCGGTGTGACGCGGAAAAACAAAACCGAGGAGGGGAATTGATCGAATCGTGAGCAACATGCGCGAGTGGGAACGCCAAATGCAATGCACCTGCACCGGCTTTGACTGAAAACCAATGTTAATCGAGTCTGTCGCGGGCTGCCAGTTCCAACCCAGGTCGGTACTGCCTGACCATTGCAAATCTCCCAACTTAAAGAGGTTGGGCGTTAAGACGACCATCAGCCCGATAACCAGCCAAGCCAGCCCCAAAAACAGCCACGCGGACTGAGACAGCGTCGAGTTGCCGTATGACCAAACCCAAGCACCAAGCATGGCAGTGCCGCCCCATAACGCCAAATTCACCGGGCGATAAAAAGCAAATACCCCAGACGGGTAGGTAACCGCTGGGGCATTGTTACGCGAGACAGAGACCTCGCGATGGGGGGTGTTTACAGCCGTTTGAAAACCAACGACCCGTTGGTACCACCAAAACCGAAGTTATTTTTAATCGCCACGTTAATGGTCAAGTCCCGCGCCATGTTGGCACAGTAATCGAGATCGCATTCGGGGTCTTGGTTGTCGAGGTTGATGGTTGGCGGGCTCTTTTGATGGTGAACGGCCAAGACTGTGAAGACACTTTCAATGCCACCCGCACCCCCTAACAGATGCCCCGTCATCGACTTCGTGGAATTGACGACCAATTGCTTGGCATGATCCCCGAAGGCCGCCTTAAAGGCATTTGTTTCGTTCACATCACCCAACGGTGTCGAGGTGCCGTGCGCGTTCGCGTACTGCACATCCTCTGGGTTCACGCCCGCATTCTTCATCGCACTCAGCATGGCGCGGCGTGGACCATCCATGTTGGGCGCGGTCATGTGACCTGCATCTGCACTCATGCCATAGCCTGCAAGCTCACAGTAAATTTTCGCGCCGCGCGCCTTAGCGTGCTCGTAGGACTCCAACACCATGACACCCGCCCCTTCGCCGAGGACGAATCCGTCACGGTCCTTGTCCCAAGGCCGCGAGGCAGCGGTGGGATCATCGTTGCGAGTGGACAAGGCGCGCATGGCCGCAAAACCACCGATACCCAATGGTGAGACCGTTGATTCCGCACCGCCAGCAATAATGATGTCGGCATCACCGTATTCGATTTTTCGGGCAGCCTCACCAATACTGTGAAGTCCGGTCGTACAGGCTGTCACAACCGCCAGATTTGGGCCTTTGAACCCATGCCGCATCGAAACATGACCCGAGATCATGTTAATGATCGAAGCCGGCACGAAAAACGGAGAAATCCGACGTGGTCCACGGTTAGTCAACTCACCGTGCGTCTCTTCGATCAACGGTAACCCGCCGATACCCGAGCCAATGATCACACCGATTCGGGTCGCAAGCTCATCGTCTAGCTCGTCTTTCGAGGGCAAACCTGCATCTTCAATCGCCTGCTGTGCCGCTGCAATGCCCAGGTGGATGAACCGGTCCATCGAACGCGCTTCTTTGGCGTTGATATAGGGCTCGAGGTCGAAATTTTTGACCTCACCTGCAATCTGACACGCAAATGCAGCCGGATCGAACGCTTCAATGCGCGCGATCCCTGAACGCCCTGCTAGCAGGCTGTCCCAAGCCGCTTGGACGGTATTACCGACCGGACTGACACAACCCAACCCCGTTACAACGACACGACGACGACTCATTCGACCTCAGGCCTTTTGGTTAGCCAGGGCGTAGTCGATGGCGTTTTGAACCGTCGTGATTTTCTCCGCATCTTCATCGGGGATTTCGATGCCGAACTCGTCTTCGAGGGCCATCACCAATTCAACGGTATCCAATGAGTCAGCACCCAAGTCGGCGACAAACGCCTTTTCACTGGTTACTTGACCTTCTTCAACGCCAAGCTGCTCGGCAATGATCTTCTTAACACGTGCTTCAATATCACTCATATTTCCCTCTGAGGGTGGTTACAAACAGGCTCACATTTTAGCGACCAATTCGCGGCTTTCAGGCAGCAAACGGTCACCAAGAACTCTTACAGGGGCGCGCGCAGGGGTAAACCACTAGAAAACAGGTTTAATCCCCCCACATTTGCAGGGAGGGCACCCCCTTCAGGACATCAACATGCCCCCATTTACGTGCAATTCTTGCCCCGTAACATAACCCGCAGCCGGACTTGCCAAGAAGCCGACCGCATGGGCGATGTCCGCAGGCTTACCCAAATGACCCAATGGGATCTGGCCCAACAAAGCTTGTTGCTGCGCCTCGGGTAACCCCGCCGTCATGTCAGTTTCAATGAATCCCGGCGCGACACAGTTCACGGTAATTTGACGGCCGCCCAGTTCACGGGCCAAGGCGCGGGTCATACCGGCCACACCCGCTTTGGCGGCCGCGTAGTTTGCCTGGCCAGCATTGCCCATTGCACCCACGACCGAAGTGATGTTGATGATCCGACCGTAGCGCTGTTTCATCATTGGCTTGATGGCCGCACGGCTGACCGTGA
>JBMTSM010000199.1:0-3984 GCA_049448275.1 Burkholderiaceae bacterium | reverse complement strand
TCAGATAAGGCCAATTGCTTTTCGCCGCGCAGTACCAAATTGCCGTTTGGCAAGACATCAACTACGGTCACCGCGACTTCGCCGCGCAAAGTCGCGCTCTGGCCTGCGTTACCGGCGCCCGCACTTTCAATGGTGCTCTCGTTGAGGTTGATGCCATCCAAAAACGGACTGATATTGCCGACCTTCGTCGAGGCGCCACTGGGTAGTGAATTGGTCGCAGAACGCGATGTGTCACGCGTTTGTGACCGGTTCGCTTGTGCCGACTCACTCAGTAACACCGTGATGATGTCCCCCACGCGAAAGTTCTTGCCGCGCCCCACCAAACTGTCGGCGCTATTGGCAAACAGCGAGCCGGTCGCGGCCTTCTCTGCAACGGGTGCTGTCGGATAAATGGGCTCGTAACCCTTGGAGTATTTCAGGGGCTCGTGCGGCGTCGTCACGCATCCGCTCAGTGCACCGAGCGTGGCTGCAACCAGCAGGAACTTAAGTGTGGTGTGTAGGCGCATGATGATTACAGGTTATTGTTGAGGTACTGCAACATGCCATCGACCGTTGAGATGGCTTTGGAGTTGATCTCATAGGCGCGTTGGGTCTCGATCATGCTGACCATCTCCTCAACCACGTTGACGTTAGAAGCCTCTAAGGCACCCTGCATCAGGATGCCAATACCGTCAGCGCCGGCATTGCCGACCTGGGGTGGCCCGCTGGCTGGTGTCTCTTTCATGAGGTTTTGCCCCATGGATTGCAAGCCTGCCGAGTTAATGAATCGGGCCAACTGGATCTGTCCAAGGACCTGGGCACCACCACCGGCCTGTAGCTCAACAGAGACGGTGCCATCCTGACCAATGGTCACACTTGATGCATTTGCAGGAACCGTGATGGCAGGTTGGAGCAACTGGCCAGAGCCGGTCACAATTTGCCCGGCGTTGTCGAGGTTGAAGTTACCGTCGCGTGTGTAGGCAATGGTGCCGTCGGGCTGTGCAATTTGAAAATAACCGTCGCCCGCAATGGCGATGTCCAACGAGTTTTCGGTGGTCTGCATGTTGCCCTGCGCCACGATTTTTTCGGTGGCCATGACGCGTACACCCGTTCCCAGCTGGAAGCCGGTTGCGGCCTGCGTGTCAGCGCCAGTTTGCCCACCGGCTTGGCGGATGTTTTGGTACAGCAAGTCTTCAAAGACTGCGCGGTCGCGCTTAAAGCCCGTCGTGTTGACGTTGGCCAAGTTGTTGGAGATCACGTTCATGCGCGTCTGCTGCGCATCTAAACCTGTTTTCGCAACCCAAAGTGAAGCGTCCATGGTGTGGTCCTCTTTCGTTCTTTATTTATCTATCGATTGGCGGTGCGGTTATGACGCCCGCATCATTGAAGAGCCGTTTTCGTCGATGCTCTTCGCTTCTTTAATCACGTTCATGGCTGCTTCAAAGCTGCGGGAATGGTCAATCAGGCGCGTCATGACTTCGACGGCGCTGACGTTAGAGCCCTCGACGGCCTCAGGCATCACGCTGATGGGTTGATCGCCACTGGCAAAATCACCAGCACCTTCCACGGGCTCAAACAAACCATCTTCGCGCCGGTTCAACTGAATATTGCTGGCATCGCGAAGCAACAGTTGCCCCACCAACACTGGCGGAACGCCGACACCCTGCGCAGGGTCAGTCGCGTAAACACCGCCGTCTTTGGTGATAAAAATTTGGAAACCTGGAGGGACCACAATCGGGCCGCCTTCGCCTTGGACGATGTGTCCTTCACCATTCACCAATGTGCCCTGAGCGTCGGGACGTAAATCGCCGCGACGGGTAAATGCAAGGTCGCCGTTGGGCGCTTCGACACCCAGGACGGTCATACCCATCATGGCGATGTCGGATTTTCGACCGGTCGCAATAACCTGACCCGCGTCGAGCATGACGCGCTCTGTCGGCATGGCGTGGGGTTGGAATCGGGTGTCAAAACCGCCGCCCTCGACCTTGATGGCCTTGAGTGCGGTGTCGTAACTGCGCTTGAAGCCCACCGTGGAGACGTTGGCCAGCTCGTTGGTCATGAGCTGGCGTGCCACCGCCTTCTCGGTGATGCCCTGCGCTGCTGTAAATGCCAGTCTATCCATAGGTCCTCCTGTATGAGTCAGCTGGCTAATGCAACCAGCTGCCCCTTACTGACCGGCAATCAATGGCCGGCCCCGCGCTTACGTGCGGATTTGAATAATGGCTTGTGTCATCGTCGTACTGGTCTCAATCGCCTTGGCGTTCGCTTGGAAGTTACGCTGTGCGGTGATCAGGTCAACCAGTTCTTGTGTCAAATCTACGTTAGCCCTTTCTGTAGCACCAGCACGAATCGTGCCAAAGCCAGCAGAACCCGCCTCGCCGATCTTCGGGTTACCCGACTTGGCCGTGGCGTAGAAGCTGGAGTCACCGATTTGTCGCAAACCCGCCGGGCTTGAGAAGTTGGCCAAAATGACCTTGGCCAGGGTCAGCTGCGAGCCATTAGAGTAGGAGGCGCTGACCAGACCGTCATCACCGATGTCCAAGCCCACCAGGTCACCCTCGGGACGGCCATCTTGTGACTGTGACAACACCGCAAAAGCGGATGAATACTGGGTCGAGGCGGAGTAGTCGATGTTGATCGTCAAAGCACCCTTACCGTCTGCCAGATAGACCGTATCCAACTGTGAGCCCGTTTGCGGCGAGATCAAGTTACCGCTGGTGTTAAAGGTCAATTCGCCCTTGTCGAGATAGATCGGTGACCATTCTGGCAATACTGAAAAGCCGTCAGCGCTACTGGTTTCGTTGCCAAATTCGTCGATGTACTTGGCGACACCGACGCCGCTAGAGAAGTCAGTAAATTGGGTTGGTTTAATCCAAGTCGATGTTGAACCGCGACCGGCCTCCACATTGGCCAAGCCCCAATTCGAGCTGCCTGACACCTTGATAAAGGAATTGGTCCCCGTGGTGCCCGTCGTGAAACGGAAGGCGTTCAACTGACGGTCATAGGTGACCCGAACCCCTGACACGGTGCTACCTGTGGTGCTAGCCAAGCTGTTGATTTGCTTCTCCAGCTCTGCCATGAAGCCGTCTAGGGTATAGGTGTCGCTGGGCGGTAATTGGACCGTCCCCTTCACATCGTCAACTGACACGACAAACGTGTTGTTGGTCTCGTCAACTGAGAAGTTGTTGTTCACGTTAATGGCGACTTGCGTACCGACGGTCTCTGCCGGCATTGACTGCGTGCCACGCAGAGCAACATCAGAGACACGAATCTCAAGTGGTGAACCCGATGGTGCCGAAATACCCAGCAATGACTCGGCGAGTGCGTTGCTGTTGGTGATGACGATACTCGAGTCGTCACCTGTCGTACCTGACGAGAAGGTGAATTTTTCATTCACGTTGTCAAACGAGACTTTCAGACCATAGCGCTGGTCATCAACGCTGCGAATCAAGTCACCATTGGGCATAACTTTGCCATTCAAGGCCGCGCCGACGGGGGTGTACAAGCCATATTCATCCACTGCTGAGCCGACTTGCCCCAGACCTAAAACCGTGTTGCCAGTGACAGCAGACGCTGACACCGTGACTGCCGCTGCGCCCACCGCGCTGGCGCTGGTGTCGGGGTCGACCAAAGAGCCGTTGAATGCAGACGAGCTCACAGCACTTGTAAATGAAGCGCCGTCATTACGGGCGATTTGCAAATCGCCATCTACGTTACTGATCGTGAAACCAGACGTTGCGTAAGCGCTCTGCGCTTGCAACTTGGTAATGACATCGTCAAGTGATGCGGCCTGCGGCAATCCGGTCGCGCTCAGCGTCGTGGTCACACCACCGCGTACGAGCGTCAGCGTCAAAGCGTCGTTGGCAGCCACTGACGTTCCGGTGTAGCTGTAAGTTTTGACGCTTTGGGGTGCCTGCAAACTGATGGCCCCGCTATTCGCCTCTGTAAAGGAGAAGCCCCCTTTGACTTGATCGAACGAAACCGACACGGTTGTGAGGCCCGCCT
>JBMTSM010000198.1:0-4010 GCA_049448275.1 Burkholderiaceae bacterium | reverse complement strand
GGTTATGGATAATGTGGCTATCGTTTTAATCCCCTGCTTCAACGCAAAAGGACCTTCGTGACATCCATCATACAAGCGGCCGGCTGGCCCATTTGGCCACTGATCATCGCTTCTATTGTCGCCCTCGCAATCGTTATTGAACGTAGCGTAGCCTTGCGCGTTCAAAGGGTCCTACCCCCGCAATTAGTCGACGCTGTTTTGATGGTTTGGAACAAGGCCGGTCAGGGCGCTGCTGCAAAAGCCTGCGGCGCATCCGCACTCGGCCACACGTTGGCGGCCGCGCTGTCGCCCGCGCTCAACAACAAACGCCCACGGGATGGCGGATCCTTCTTCACTGCTGGCGAGGTTGCACAGCCGCAAACCACCCTCCAAGAGCGGCGCGCGCAGGTTGTCGCAGATGAAGGTCGCCGGCAAGTCGCGGCCCTGAATCGGTATTTAGGGGCGTTAGCGGCTATCGCTTCAGCGGCACCCTTGATGGGCCTATTGGGCACCGTCATCGGCATGATTGAAATGTTCACCGCGCAATCAGCAGGGACCGGCGGCGACCCCAGTGCACTTGCTGCCGGCATCGCCGTGGCGTTATACAACACAGCCTTTGGCCTGATTGTTGCGATCCCCGCGTTACTGTTCTGGCGAGGTCTGAAATCGCGCGTTAACCACCTGCAACTGGAATTGGAGTTGGAGAGTGCCCGTTTTCTGCGTCTCGCGCCTGATGAGACGTTGGCATGAACTTCGGTAGCCGCGGCTCAGAGGCGGACGCGTTGGCGCCCGAGATCAACCTCATCCCCTTTATCGACATTCTGTTGGTCTTGGTCATCTTTTTGATGCTAACCACCACCTACGTCGCCAGGGACGGCCTGCGTATCAACTTACCTCAAGCGAAAGCATCTCAGAGCCAAGATGCAGTCACCACGCTGAAGGTTCGGGTTGGCGCAAGTGGTGAGGCGGCACTCAACGGGGTACGCTTTCCGCCTGGCGCCAGTGCCGCGCTGGCTAAAGCACTTTTATCTGCTGCCGGTCAACAATCAAACGCGCGCGTTGTAATAGATGCCGACGCGCAAGCGCCGCATCAAGCCGTCATCACCGTGATGGAGGCCGCGAGCTTGGCGGGGATTTCGCAGTTGCATTTTTCGACCCAAGCACCTGCTGGGCAATAGTGCCTGGGCGCCCTGACCCCCCCAATGAACCACACACTCGCCCAAAAGCTGTTGTATGCCATGCAACAGCGCGGGTTTTGGTCCTTGGCGATGCGTCCACTCTCTTGGCTGTATGGCCTGCTGGCGGCCCGGCGACGAAGCCACGCACTGGCGGCACAGGTGACGCTGCCGGTGCCGGTAGTGGTCGTTGGCAATGTCGTGATGGGCGGCACGGGTAAAACGCCAATCGTCGCGGCAATTGTGAATCACCTGAAGGCCAACGGCTGGCGACCTGCGGTCATCTCTCGTGGTTACGGGGGTAGCCTGGAGGCGGCGCAGCCGCCGCTATTGGTCAGCTCGACGACTTCAACCGATTTGTGTGGCGATGAGCCCAAGTGGTTGCAGCAATCAACGGGGGTGCCTGTTGTTGTGCACCGCGACCGCTTGGCGGCGGCAATGCAATGCCTTCGGCAATCCGAGAACATAGACATCTTGGTCAGCGACGATGGGCTCCAGCACCTATCGTTACCTCGAAACCTTGAGCTGGTGATCTTTGATGACCGCGGTGAGGGAAACGGTCTGCAGTTGCCCGCAGGGCCACTACGCGAACCTTGGCAGGGTCGCCCCATCCGACAACCCGTATTGGGGATCTACAACCGCACAGGTGGCAGCCCTGACCGCATACCTGCAAGCCTTTCGGGTCAGGTACCCTTTTACATTTGCGAACGCCGCATGGTGGGTGACTTTCTCCGCGTTGATGGCCTCGACGCCAAAGCGCAGTTATCGGGGCCCGTCCACGTATTCACCGCGATTGCCAAGCCAGATGCTTTTTTAGCCATGCTCCAGCAGCGGGCTCGAACCGCGGGATTCGTCATCAAGGCGATCCACACGTGGCCTGATCACGCGCCGTTGAACCGGCTTGCGCTACCCCCAACCGGCGGCCTCCCTGTTATCTGCACCGCCAAAGACGCAGTGAAATTGCGCGAGAACAAGTCGATTGACCTGAGTCAGTGTTGGATTGCGCCGCTCACCCTCTCCCTGCCAGGTGAATTTTGGACTGCATTTGATCAGGCGCTACCCAGCAAAAACAATTGAACCGATTTATCATCGCCACATGGATACAAAATTACTCGACATGCTGGTTTGCCCCGTCACGAAGGGCCCCCTGCGCCTCGATAAAACGCGGCAAGAATTGATCTCCAAGAGCGCTCGTTTGGCCTACCCCATCCGAGATGGTATCCCGATCATGTTGGAGGTTGAAGCTCGAACACTCTCTGACGATGAAGTCGAGGCACTCGAGCAGGCGCCCCAAGGGAATACCTGACGTGACGGAATTTGTCGTCCTGATTCCCGCCCGCATGGCGTCAGAGCGCCTGCCAGACAAGCCGCTGGCCGACATTGGGGGGCAACCAATGATCGTGCGAGTCGCCCAGCGCGCGGCATTGAGCCGGGCCCGTCAGATCGCGATTGCCGCCGATGATCCGCGCGTGATCCAGGCCTGCAACAACTCCGGCTTCCAGGCCCTGGCAACCCGCACCGATCATCCCAGTGGCAGTGATCGGTTGGCGGAGGCCTGTGAGCTGCTCGACCTGTCAGACGACACCATCGTGGTCAATGTTCAAGGTGACGAGCCCCTCATCGATGCAGCCCTCATCAATGGCGTCGCCGAGACCCTCGCCAGCCGGCCGGATTGTGTGATGGCCACCATCGCGCACCCCATCGCGGCGTTAGCTGATTTTTTGAATCCGAATGTCGTCAAGGTCGTACTCGACAATACGGGGGCAGCACAGTATTTCAGCCGCGCCCCGATCCCGTGGGCCCGCGATACCACGACCACACGCGACGGCTCGACCATGGCCATGACGCGTGCGACCATCGAGTTGGCAAATGCGCCTGAACCATCGCCGTTGCGGCACGTAGGGATTTACGCGTACCGGGTCGGTTTCTTGAAAACCTTTCCAACCCTTGAGCCGGCGCCCACCGAACGCATGGAGGCGCTCGAGCAGCTGCGCGTGATGTGGCACGGGCACCGTATTGCTGTGCTGGTTTCAAACCACCCTCCGAAGCCAGGGGTTGACACACCAGCCGACTTAGAACGGGTGCGTGACCTCTGGGAAACGGACGAAAGTCAGCTGTAAGTCATTCGACGGCGTTGCGTGCTATGCTCGACGCCGAACCGCAGGCGGCGGTGCCAACGCTGCCACTCCTCGGCCTTTTTTGAAAGAACACCATGAGACTCATATTGCTCGGCGCACCGGGTGCTGGTAAGGGCACACAGGCCACCTTCATTTGTGAACAATTTGGCATCCCTCAAATTTCGACGGGTGATATGTTGCGTGCCGCGGTTAAAGCGGGCACCCCTTTGGGCATTGAAGCCAAAAAGGTCATGGACGCGGGCGGTTTGGTCAGCGACGACATCATCATCGGACTGGTGAAAGAGCGCATCACACAAGCGGATTGCGCGAAAGGATTTTTGTTCGATGGATTTCCACGAACGATTCCGCAAGCCGAAGCGATGAAGGATGCAGGCGTCAAGTTGGATTTCGTTTTGGAAATCGACGTCCCATTTGACGCCATCATCGAACGCATGAGCGGTCGCCGGGCGCACGTGGCGAGCGGCCGCACTTACCATGTCAAATTCAATCCGCCGAAAGTCGATGGCATCGATGATGTCACGGGCGAACCCCTCATCCAACGCGATGACGACAAGGAAGAAACCGTCCGCACCCGTTTAGACGTTTACAGCCAGCAGACACGTCCGCTAGTCGACTACTACGAAAACTGGGCTAAAGCAGCGCCCGGCGTGGCACCTGCCTATCGCGCCATCAGCGGCATGGGCTCAGTCGACGAGATCACGGCGCGTGTTTTCGAGGC
>JBMTSM010000197.1:0-4016 GCA_049448275.1 Burkholderiaceae bacterium | reverse complement strand
CAGCTGCGATTTTGAACACTGAGGTCATGTTTACCCTTTGCAGTTTGGTTGAAACGACAAAGAAGAACTGTAGAGAGCCCGCGTGACATGAACATGAAGGTTTTATGACAGTTTGATGACACCCAGGCGCAAGGGGAGATCAATCGCCCCTTGCCCCCATCGATACATTTTTTGACCCTTGTCATCAAACTGCCACGTTGCGCACTTAACGTGGCGTTCCCTTTCACTTCAACCTTGATGTTTTATGAGCAAACTCGAATTGATCGACTGGCATTTGAACCCCCGGCCCGAGACCCCCGACTTCACCGCCATGATGGAGCGGACCAACCGTCGAGGCTTCATGGGCATGACCGCCGCCGCCGCCGGCGTACTGACCTTTTTGAATGGATCGTCTGCCAGCGCAGCCACCACCGCCTCTCCCAGCTTGGGCTTTAAAGCGGTGCCTGCCAGCAGCGCGGATACCATTGTGGTTCCAGAGGGTTACGAGTGGTCGCGCTTGATCTCGTGGGGCGATCCGATATTGCCAGGTGGTGTGCCCTTTGATGAAGGCAGCCGCGGAACCGGTGCCACGCAGGCGCTGGCCATGGGTGACAACAACGATGGCATGTCTTTCTTTCCGATCGACGACACGCGTGGCGTGATCGCTGTCAACAACGAGTACACCAACATTGAGTGGCTCTATCCCAGCGGCAAGCCCGAGACGGCAGACGACGTGCTAAAGGGCCAAAACGCCCACGGTGTCGCAATTTTTGAAGTGGTGCAACGCAATGGCCGCTGGCAACTTGACGCCAACGGTCAGCGTAATCGTCGCATCACCGCCAACACACCCATGACGCTCACCGGGCCAGTGGCTGGTACCGATGCGGTGAAGACCGCTGCAGACCCCAGCGGTACCAGGGTGCTGGGAACCATCAACAACTGCGCCAATGGCATGACCCCCTGGGGTACGTTTTTGACTTGTGAGGAAAACTTCAACGGTTTGTTTGGCGCCAGCGGTGAGTACACGCCCAGTGCCGAACAAAAGCGCTACGGTTTGAATCAAAAGGATTGGGGGTATGGCTGGCCTCAATACGACAAGCGTTTCGACCTGAGCCAAGAGCCCAACGAGGCCAACCGTTTTGGCTATGTTGTAGAAATCGACCCAATGAACCCCAACAGTACGCCGAAAAAGCGCACCGCATTGGGCCGCTTCAAGCATGAAAACGCTGAAGTGGTGATTAACAAAGATGGCCGTGTGGTGGTGTACATGGGCGACGATGAGCGTGGCGAGCACATCTACAAGTTTGTCTCAGCCGCAAAGTACGACCCAAGTAACCAACGCGCTAACCGCGACTTGCTTGAAAACGGACGGTTGTTTGTGGCGCGCTTTGAAGCCAAAGAAGGTCAAATGAAAGGCGTTGGCAAGTGGGTTGAGCTGGCACCGGGTAAAAACGGCTTGAGCGCCGCCAATGGGTTCGCCACCATGGCCGACGTGCTGGTCAATACCCGCCTAGCAGCAACCGTGGTTGGCGCAACTACCATGGATCGCCCCGAGTGGGTGGCGGCGCACCCCAACGGGCGCGACATATACGTTACGTTGACCAACAACAAGTACCGTGGCGTGCGTCCCAACCAGCCAGTTGATGGCGCAAACCCGCGCGAGAAAAATCCCTACGGTCACATCATGCGCTGGGCGCCCGCCGGTGGCGACCACCTGGCTGAGGGATTCGCTTGGGATTTGTTCGCGCTGGCTGGCAACCCTGTGGTGCACCGCCGCGGGTTGTTGGGTGGGACGCCCAACATCAACGCAGGCAACATGTTTAACAGCCCAGACGGGTTGGCCTTCGATGTCGACGGACGGATGTGGATTCAAAGTGACGGTAACTACAGCAACAAGGGTGACTTTGAAGGCATGGGGAATAACCAAATGCTGGCTGCCAATCCGGTAACGGGGGAAATCAAGCGCTTTCTCACGGGCCCAGTGGCCTGTGAAATCACCGGCTTGTCGTTCTCGCCAGACCGTAGAACCATGTTCGTGGGTGTGCAGCACCCCGGCGAGGACAAAAAGCCTTCAACCTTCCCGCTGGGCGGCGTACCACGTTCGACCATCATTGCTATCTGGCGCAAAGATGGCGGCGTAGTCGGCGCATAAGGTAGGTTGTCATCGCGCTGACATAAAAGTGCCGCGGTCTTGTCATGAGGCCGCGGCACCATCTCGTGCATACCAAACTCCCACATGTCGTATGCACTACCGATCTGTCTTCATCTCTGATATTCATCTCGGAACCAAGGGCTGCCAGGCTGATGCCTTATTGGATTTTTTAAAAAATCACACCAGCGATTATTTGTATTTGGTTGGTGACATTGTGGACGGCTGGCAACTCAAGCGCCGTTGGTATTGGCCGCAGGCGCACAACGATGTGGTTCAAAAACTCCTACGCAAGGCGCGTAAGGGCTGTCAAGTCATTTTTGTTCCGGGGAACCACGATGAGTTTGCGCGCCCCTTTGCCGAGCTGGCTTTGGGCGACATCAAGATTAAGAAAGAGGCGGTGCACACGTTACTCAACGGGCGGCGGATGTGGGTTATACATGGCGATGAGTTTGACGCGGTGGTGCAATGCGCCAAGTGGTTGGCGTATTTGGGTGATTCGGCTTATACCGCCGCCCTGGCGTGCAATCGTTGGCTGAATCGGGTGCGTCAAAAGTTGGGGATGCCGTACTGGTCGCTGTCGGCATTTTTAAAGCTAAAGGTCAAGCGAGCCGTTAGTTACGTCAACCATTACGAGCAGGCTGTGGCGCAAAGTGCCAAGCGCAAGGGCTACGATGGTGTGATTTGTGGACACATCCATCACGCTGAAATTCGAACCGTTGATGGCGTACTTTATTGCAACGACGGCGATTGGGTGGAGAGCCTAACAGCCATTGCCGAAGGAATGGATGGCAAGCTGCACATCATCCGCTGGGCGACCGCTGCCAAACCGTATGCGACACGAGATGATGCGGTTGAGTCGCAAGACGAGGAGGCGCCCGAGTTGGCGATGACGCCTTAATGAGGATAGTCATTGTCTCGGATGCCTGGCATCCGCAAGTCAACGGGGTGGTCACGGTGTTGGATGAACTGGTGACTGATTTGCAAGCCCTGGGTCATCAAGTCGAGGTGATTGGCCCACACCTTTTTGCCACCCGTCCGTGCCCGGGCTATCCGCAATTGCAGCTGGCCAAGCCTGCCAAAGGAGAGGTTGCGCAACGATTGCAAAGTCAGGCGTTTGATGCGCTGCATGTGGCTACCGAAGGTCCTTTGGGGTGGGCGGCCCGGCGCTGGGCGCTGGCTGCCAAGGTGCCGTTCACCACGGCTTACCACACGCGCTTTCCTGAGGTACTCAAAGCTGCTGTTGGCCTGCCGCTATGGTTAAGCTATGCCGTGTTTAAGCGCTTTCACCGGGCAGCCACCCGAACGCTGGTGCCAACCCAGCACGTTCACGCCATGTTGGCCGCGCGTGGCTTTAGGCATCTGGTGCCATGGACCCACGGTGTTGATACCGAGCGTTTTGCTTTTTCTGATCCTGCCAGCAACTGGCCAGGACTTGCACACCTTACGCGCCCGATCGCGCTGCTGGTGGGGCGCGTGTCCTACGAAAAAAATATTGATGCTTTTTTGAACATGTCGTGGGAAGGCAGCAAAGTGATCTGCGGTGAGGGACCGCTTAAAGAGGGGCTGATGAAACAACACCCCGATGTCACGTGGCTGGGCGTTTTACCTCGGGCTGAGCTGGCAAAGGTCTACGGCGCGGCTGACGTGTTTGTATTTCCGAGTCGTCACGAGACGTTTGGCCTGGTGATGCTCGAGGCCATGGCCGCTGGTACGCCGGTGGCTGCTTTCCCGGTTGACGCCGCGCAGGAGGTGATGTCCTGCCCCGAAGGGCAAGCCCCCGGGGGTGTCTTGAGCGATAATTTGGCGTTCGCCGCACAGCAAGCGTTGGGCATTGAGCGCGAGGCAGCCCGGGCGCACGCGCTGCGTTTTGGTCTGCGTGTGGTTT
>JBMTSM010000196.1:0-4046 GCA_049448275.1 Burkholderiaceae bacterium | reverse complement strand
AGGTAGACGTTCATGGCCATCAACATGATCCCCATCAACAAGCCGGGCAAAATGCCCCCCAGAAAAAGATAGCCGATGGAGGTATCCGATACCAGCGCGTAGATCACCATCGGAATCGACGGCGGAATGACCGGACCGATGGTGGCAGAGGCCGCCGTGATAGCAGCTGCGTAGCCCGGGCTGTAGCGCCCATCGCGCGTCATCATCTGGATGATCACCTTACCGATGCCCGCTGCATCGGCGACGGCCGAACCCGACATGCCAGAGAAAATCAAGCTGGACACAATGTTGACGTGTCCCAAGCCACCTTTGAAACGCCCGACCACACCCACACAAAAATTCAATAATCGCTCGCTGATCGAGCCCGCATTCATGATATTTGCCGCGACGATGAACAAGGGCACCGCCAACAACACGAAACTGTCGTACAGCCCATAAATAATCTGCTCACCGGCCAGTCCAACGTCTTGGCCGACCAGCACCAGATACACCACCGCAGAGGAAATGATGGCGAAAGCAATCGGTGTACCAATCGCGGCCAACAAGAACAGGGTCGACAGACAAATGCCAAATGCCAAGCTCATGACGCCTCGCCCTTAAAAATACGGATGAGACCTCGGGCGTAGATGGTTATGGTGGCAACCATGAAGACTAAATAAATAGAAAACACGTACATCAACGGGATACGCAAGGTGCCGCTTTTTTTAATTTTCAAAAAACTGATGAAGTCATAGGTACGCGGCAACGCAACCAACATCGTCACGACAATGGCAATCGCCGCAATGGCTGCCAACCAACGCTTGGCTTTAGGCGACACGTTCAAATAGATCATGTCGAAGCGCACATGATCCTCATTGCGCAGGCTGAACGATGCGCCCCAAAAAACGGTCCACAACCACATGGTCAGGCACAGTTCAAGCGTCCAGCCAAGTGGGTAATTAAAAACGTAACGCGCCGTGATTTGAACGACAAACGCCAGAAACATCACCGACAACATGATCACACCGACATCGTCGGCGCGGCGCTGCAGCCAATTGGAGGTATGTGTCATTGAATCATCATAGAGGCGGCGACCTCGGAAAGGTTAGAGGCCGCCGCAATGCGCTGTTTAAGCTATTGATAAGGTTTTATCAGAGCGCGTTGATCTTCTCAAGTGCGCCTTTCTCCCACTGCTTTGACAGGTCAGATTTGAGGTAAGCGCCCTGCACCGCTTGGCGGAAAGCGTTCAAATCAGGAGAGTAAACCTTCAGGCCTTTTTCTTTCATGAAAGCCTCTAACTCGCCTTCCAGCTTCAATTGCTTTTGACGACCAGATTCGGCAGCCGCATCGGCGGCTTTCTGAACGGTTGCCTGCTGCGCGGGCGTCAGCTTATCCCAGACCTTTTTACTGATCGTCACGTAGTTCAAGTCCACCAAGTGGTTGGTCAACACGATCTGCTTAGTCACCTCGTAAAACTTTGACTTTTGAACGGTTGGCAGGGGGTTATCCTGGCCGTCAACAGCACCGGTTTGCAAGGCTGTGTATACCTCACCAAAAGCCATCGGTACGGGGTTCGCACCCAATGCCTTGCCCAGGAACTGCCATGCCTCAGAGCCAGGCATACGCAATTTCACACCTGCCATGTCAGCAGGTGTCTTGATGACCTTGTCTGTGCGAAGGTTCACTTGACGGCGGCCAAGGTACATCACAGTCAGAAGCTTTACGCCCAACTCATCTTCGACCTTCTTTTTGTATGGCTTGAAGAAATCAGAGTTGAAAACAGCGACCTGGTGAGCCGCATCGCGGTGCACGTAGCCCGCCGCGAAAACACCGAACTCCGGAAAAAACTCAGCCATCTCTTGAGCCGAGGCAATCGACATTTCGAGGTTGCCGCGTGAAATGGCCTCCAATTCGGTGCCCTGCTTGAACAGTGACGCGTTCCAGTGAGGTGTGAATTCGGCAAACCCAGACACGGCGGGCGCAAAAATTGTGGTTAGCGCGATGGCTCGCTCGTCGTTTTCGGATGCGGGTGAGGACAAGCGCAGCTTGACTTTGTCAGCAGCCAACGCGGCACCGGTAGCCAATGTGAGAGACAAAACGGCGGTGGTCGCAATCAAACTGCGGCGAAGAATAGAAACAGACATGAACAGGTCTCCTAGAAAAAAGCTTATCGGCACCACGCCTTTAAACCGGGCAAATCGTAACAGGAAATTAATTTATGTACCAGCTAGTACATAAATTAGTTTTGCGCTATCATCTCAAAACGATCGCGAATTATGGGGTAAACCCTTATTTCTGCAAAGTACGTTTCAGCAAATGAACCAGTTAGTACAACCACTTTCACATCCCAAAGCAGGCAGTAAACGCAACGATCGGCGTGTGGATGAGGCCGCCCGTACACAACAGGACATCTTGGATGTTGCCGCCAAGGAGTTCAGTGAAAAAGGTCTTGCGGGTGCGCGTGTCGATGAGATCGCCGCCACCACCAAAACCAGTAAGCGCATGATCTATTACTACTTCGGTAGCAAAGAAGGTCTTTACCTGGCCACGCTGGAGGCGAAATACAAAAAAGTTCGCGATACAGAAAACCAACTCAACCTCGCGCACATGGCGCCTGAGTCGGCGCTCCGGTGTCTCGTTGCAGTGACCTTTGACCATCACCTGAATAATGAGGATTACATTCGCATGGTCATGAATGAGAACATGAACCGCGCTAAATACCTTAAACAAAGCCCGCAGGTTCAGGACCTCAATCGGCCCGCGATTCAAATTCTCACTGATATCTACGAGCGCGGCGTTACGTCAGGCGTTTTCAGAGCCGGATTAGACCCTGCAGATATCCATGCATCAATCTCTGCACTTGCTTTTTTCAACGTATCAAACCGCCACACGTTTGGACTCATTTTTCAACAAGACAACCACTCCCCCGCGTACGTCGCGATGCGCCGAGAAAACATCGTAGAGATGATTCTGCGCTACGTGAAAGCTTAAATGCCCCACTCCACTTAGGAAACGATATGAAAATCCTCACTCTTCACGGTATCAATCTGAACATGTTCGGCAAACGGGATGCCAAAACGTACGGTACGGCCACACTGGCGGAAATCGATGCGGAATTAAAAGCCGTTGGACAAACACTGGGGGCTGAAGTTGAGTGCTTCCAGACGAACTTTGAGGGCGCCATGGCAGAGCGTATCCACCAAGCATACTTCGAAGGCGTCGATGCCGTCCTCATTAACGCGGGTGCATGGACCCATTACAGTTACGGAATCCGGGATGCATTGGCTATTTTGAAGTGCCCTATCTTGGAGGTCCACATGTCCAACGTGCATGCACGCGAGACCTTCCGTCACACATCCGTATTCGCTGAAGTCGTACGCGGACAAATCTGCGGCTTTGGCACTGAGAGCTACATGGCTGCGTTGCGAACAGCGGTGTCGTTAGTGCAGAAAGAAGCACAGTGAAACCCCTGACCCCGCTCATAGACGGCCATACCGTCTTCATTGCGCACATTGGATTTCCCACCCACAGCTTCAAAGCACCCATGATCTACAACCCGTATTTTGCAGATGCGGGAATTAACGCGGTGGTCGTCCCTATGGCCTGTGAGCCACCACAGTTTGAGTCGCTAATTAAGGCGCTGCTACCTTTGCCTAATTTCAAAGGTGCCTTGATCACCATGCCTCATAAAGTGACGGCACTGGCATTAGCAGACACGACCTCGCCCGTTGCCAGCGTAGCGGGCGCATGTAACGCGTTAAAGCGCGGCACCAACGGCGAACTGATCGCTGACATGTTTGATGGTGCGGGTTTCGTGTTGGGCCTCAAAGGCAAGCAATTCGACCCAGTGGGCAAACGCGCACTAGTTGTCGGCAGCGGTGGGGTTGGGTCGGCGATTGCGGCCTCGTTGGCTGATGCGGGTGTTGCCGAAGTTGGCGTTTTCGACGTCAACACTGCTGCGGCGACGGCACTAGCCCAGCGCTTGCGGACCCACTTTCCCCTTCTGCGCGCAGCCAGCACGTCACCAGATCCCTCCGGCTACGACCTGGTCGTCAATGCCACCCCCC
>JBMTSM010000195.1:0-4058 GCA_049448275.1 Burkholderiaceae bacterium | reverse complement strand
CGCGCGACAAAGGCAGCATCACCGATCAGGGCGACGCGCCCTTGCGTCATGCGACTCGCGGTTTGATCCACGATGACCTGAAGCAGCAACTCAGGGGTTGCCTCGACGACCTCTGCAATGTGTGCGTGGAAAAGTTGGGTCGCTGCCGCGCGAGCACGCAGCGCGTGCTCAGGCTTTATCGCGCGGGGAGATATGCCCTGCGGAAAATGGTTGCCCTCGCTATCACTGAACAAATCAACCCGCTCTTCAGACGTTACAAGGCGATACCAAACGAAGTTGATATACACCGCACCGTCGTCGCCCAACACGGGGTATGTCACCATTTCCTCATCAGGCTCGGTGACCACCACAAACGCATGGCCCAGCTGCTGCTGCGCTGCGCAACTCAGGGCATCCATCCTAGCCATACCACGCCAAGCAACATAGGGTGCGGCTACAGCGGACTCGCCGGGCATGAGCATTTCACGTATGGCTGAACGCACCCCATCCGCCGCAACCACCACATCGGCGGTCTCCGTTTCACCCGATTGACAGGTCACGAATGGAGATTTCGTCACGCTTCCACAATCGACTGCACACACCGAACGATTGAGGTGGTAAACGTCTTGCGGCAGCGCCGCGTGCAGCAGCGCATAAAGCTTAGACCACCCCATGAGTATTTGCTCAAAGCGTGTCTCGGCTCGCACCTCACCCGACTTTGCTATCGACAGCCGGCGTGTCAGTGGCACCCCCAAGTCACCGCTGGTATCAACACCTGCTTTGCGTAACAAGGTCAACATGCCGGTATGCGTCACAATGCCTGTACCACGGCCACTCAACGGCGCTGGCGAGCGCTCAAATACACTGACGTCCCAGCCGGCGCGGTGTAGCATATTGGCTGCAAACAAACCAGCCATGGAACCACCGACAATAATGGCCTTGCGCTGTGTCATAAATTTTTTAACAATAATTTCCTGTGAATATCCTGAACGATCCCGCTACGAAACGACTGTCTCCCGAGGCGCGCCGCCAACAGATTCTGGATGCCGCCATTGACTACTTTGCAGAGGCGGGATTTGCTGTTCAAACGCGCGAACTGACGCGTCGTATCGGCGTTTCGCAACCCTTGCTCTATCGATACTTTCCGTCGAAGGCGGCGCTCATTGAGGAAGTGCTTGAGGCCGTTTTCTTGAAGCAACAAAGTCCTAATTGGCTGAACGATTTGCGTGATCGATCGATGCCCATCAAGGCTCGGTTGATGGCGTTTTATGGCAGCTACGTTGAAAGCACCTATGACGAACGTTGGCTGCGTATTTACTTCTTCGCCGCGCTGGCAAACTTTGACTTTAACGGGCGTTACGTCAAGGGTATTGTCGAAGATAAGATTTTGAAAACGGTTTGCGCCGAGTTGCGCTACAGCCTGCTGAGCGCTGATCAAATTAAAAAAATGCCAAAGAAAATTCACGCCCGAGAAATTGAGTTGGCGTGGATGCTGCAGTCCAATCTGTTTTACGGCATGGTCCGAAAGCACATACTGAATGCAGCCGCCGACATACCCGAGCCAACCCGGCTGTCCGACGCGGTTGACCTGTTCATCAGCGGTGCGCAAGCGACCTACCCTACACTGCTGGTCAAATCAGTGACCGCTGCAAACTGACCGCGTACGAACAACAGCGGCTCTGCAGCCTGGTGCGCGTGCGTCACGACTTCTGCTAACACCATGTAGTGATCACCCGCCGGAATAAGGGAGCGGGTTTCACACTGCATCAACGCGGCCCAACGGGTGAGTTTCTTGACGTTGGTGGCGCGATCCTCTTCGGTCTCTACACCCAAAAACTTGTCAATGTTTGGCGTCGCAAAACGTGTGGCGATAGCCGCTTGGTCGGCACACAACACATGGATAAAGTGCGTGGCGCCCACCGCAAATGCCTCCCAATGCGGAGAGTCACGACCGATAGACCAAGCGACCAGCGGCGGTGAAAGTGAGACCGAGCTGAAGCTGTTGACCGTCAGGCCGATGTCGCGTGCGTCCTCGGGATGACGTGCCGTAATAACGGTGACACCCGTGGCATAACTGCCAAGCGTTTGACGCAGTGCGCGTTGCGCGCTCATTGGGGCACGTCCTCGCCCGCCATGCGGGCCAATACGGCGTAAACGGCAGCCGTGTCGTGCAGCGCGTGACCCTGCGCCATAGCGGCCAGGTAGATAGGAACGCTCGCTGCAAAAAGCGGTGCAGGGACCTTTGCATCCTTCAGCGCATCTCCGATGATTTGCATGTCCTTTTGCCACACCCCAACCTTCATGGCAGCATCCTGCCATGTGCGTGTCGCCATGACTGGGCCCCGCACGGAGAGCATGCGCGAGCCACCCGCGCCATCTGACAATACATTCACCATTTGCATTTGATCCAGACCCAGGCGCTGACCGAACAACAGGGCCTCAGCAGTGGAAACGTTGTGCAGTGCGACCAATAAATTGGCAACCAGCTTCATTTGCGTGCCATTACCGAAAACGCCTACGTCGTAAACCACGCGAGAAAAGTGCTGGCACAGCCCACGAATACGACCAATGGCCTTCTTGTCACCACTGGCGTAGATGGCCAAGTCCTTCTTTTTAGCCTGCGCGCCAGTGCCCGACAGCGGGCAATCGAGCAATGTCACGCCCGCGGCGGCTAACTGATCTCGCGCTTGCAGTTTATTTGTCAAAGGCAGCGTGCTAGTTTCCATCACCACCAAGCCCTTGGGACACCGCTTACCCATCGCGATGATTTGCTCAACCACGGCATCCAACGCCCCCACACTGGGCAGTGACGTAAGGGCGATTTTGCATCCCACCAAAGCGTTGGCGACCGAGGCATCAACAGATGTCAGTACCCGCGCCATGCGCTTGCGCGCGGCCAGATCTACATCAACACCATTAACTTGTATACCCGCTTTCGCGAGGTGGCTAGCCATGGCAGAACCCATGATGCCAAGGCCGATGACAGCCACTGCGTCAGGAGACTTTGCTGCGTTCCGCGTCATGGTTTACCCTGTTATTGATCGATAGATAAATAAATCATACAATAGCATTGACTGGTTGTCACGGTCGTTTCTATAAGGAAAACCATGAGTCAAACTGCACGTATAAGCCGCACCGATGGCGCACAAATCGCCGCCGAACTTCAGGGCGACGCGAATCGTCCCGCGCTGCTGCTGTCTAACTCGTTAGCGACCACTCGCGCACTGTGGGACCCCTTGATGCCTGCGTTGCTCAACGCATTTTGTGTGGTGCGCTATGACACCCGAGGTCACGGTGAAAGCACCACCCCAAATGACCATGCCACGCTGGAAGATTTAGCTGATGACGCGGTAGCGGTGCTCGATCACTTCCAGATTCAAAAGGCGCTCATGGTGGGCATATCGCTTGGTGGTATGACAGCCCTCACCTTGGCTCTATACCAACCCTCGCGACTCACAGGCGCGCTTGCTTGCAACTGTCGCTCAGGCGTGGATGACGCGGGACGTGCGGCGTGGGCTCAGCGTGTTGATATCGCCCTTACCCAAGGAATGGGCGCGCTAATCCAGCCCACCATCGAACGTTGGTTCCCACAAGATTTTCGCGATGCCCATCGTGGTGTGATGGCGACCGTTGCCGACATGATCCAAGCCACCGATCCAAAAGGGTTTGCGGCCTGCGTGCAGGCCATCACCGGCTCGACGCTCGACTCGCACCTCAGCCAAATCAGCGTACCTACCCGCTTCGTGGCCGGCGACAGCGATGGCGCAGCACCACCCGATCTAATGGCGGCGATGGCCGCACGGGTGCAAGGCGCAAGCTGCACCACGTTAGCGGCGTGTGGTCACCTGAGCTCGATCAATCAAAGCGAAGGTTTGTTGACCGAAATCAACGAACTCGCAGCTACCATTTCCTCTCGCTGAAAAGGACCAAATAACCATGAAAATCGGCACTTTCATGATGCCATTGCATCCGCCAAGCCGTATTCCCCATGAGACGCTCAAGGAAGATCAAGAGGCGATTATCTTGGCTGACCAGCTTGGGTTTGATGAGGCCTTTGTTGGCGAACACGTGACTGACCT
>JBMTSM010000194.1:0-4058 GCA_049448275.1 Burkholderiaceae bacterium | reverse complement strand
GTGTCAGTATGGGTGTTGCGACCCGTGCGCTCAGTCAATAAAGGATTTGTATGCAGTTAGAAATAAATCGCCGTCAATTTACGACTTTGGCCACCGCGGGTGTCGCCGGTGTAGCAGGCTTGTGGTCTGTCAACAGCCAGGCGGCGGGCCAATTCAAAGCGGGCGTGAACTACATGCGGCTCGAAAAGCCTGTGGCAGTTGATGCGGCAGCTGGGCAAATAGAGGTGTTGGAATTCTTCGCCTACACCTGTATCCATTGCTACCGGTTCGAGCCCGACTTCGACCGTTGGGCAAAGGCCCAACCCAAAAATGTGGTCGTGCGCCGCATGCCGGTGGCATTCAATGCGAGCATGGAACCCCTGCAACGCCTCTACTTTGCACTCGAAACCATGGACCTGGTTGAGCAATTGCACAGCAAGGTGTTCGCCGCTTTCCATCAAGACAAGTTGCGTTTGTTGGACGACGCCAGCATCACTGCCTGGGTGGGTAAACAAGGGGTCGATATGACGGCATTCAACGCCGCATTCAAGGGTTTCTCTGCGGCAGGGCGTGCGCGTCGTGCCAGCCAATTAGCGGATGCCTATGGTCTGGAAGGCACACCGGCATTAGGCTTGGCGGGACAGTTTTACATTCCCGGACAAGGTCCTAAAACGTTGGATGTGGCCGAAGCGTTGATGCGCGGTTTACGCACCTAGTCGCTCAGGTCTCTCATATCGTGCATGGCGCCCACCATCATAGTGGGCGCCATTTTTTATGTCCTCGTGCTGCATTGCAACGGACAGATTTGAACCGCTACAATGGGGAAAAGCAATATCTATGCCCATGAAACACATCTCATTCATACACCGATCTTTAGCCCTCTTACTGGGTCTATTTCTGGTGGCGACTGCCCCGCACGCATGGTCGAAAAAATCCGACCGTGACGAACCGCTCTACGCCACAGCGGATCAATTGACGTCTGACGATAAAACGCGGGTGAGCGTGTTCACCGGGAATGTGGTGATCACCAAAGGCACGATTGAAATTCGCGCTGATCGATTTGAGGTGCGAGAGGATGCGCAAGGGAATCAAATCGGTATTGCCACGGTCACGGGTACTCGGAACGCGACGTTCTCACAAGAACGCGATATCCCCGGTGAGATGGTCAAAGGGCAGGCCAAGCGCATCGATTACTACAGCGCCACGCAATCGCTGGAGTTGACGGGTGACGCGCAGATGCGCCGTTTGCGGGATGGCCAAATTGCGGATGAAACCATGGGTCACACCATTCGTTACAACAGTGATGACGGCAAGTTTGCCGTGGTCGGCAAGGCGGGAGCGAAGGATGGTGGTGATGGTCGCGTGCGCGCGGTCATTGCGCCACGCGCCAAACCCATTCCCGTGGAGAAGTGAGCTTGAGCAATACTGAGCCCACGCCCCAGCGCCGTTTGGTGGCGCAGCATCTGCGCAAAAGTTATGGTGGCCGACAAGTGGTCAAAGACGTTGGCTTGTCGGTGGAAGCCGGACAAGTCGTTGGCCTGTTAGGACCAAACGGTGCGGGCAAAACCACATCCTTCTACATGATTGTGGGTTTGGTGCGGGCCGACGGTGGCGAGATTCATCTAGACGGTGACGCGATTCACAAATTGCCGATGCACCGTCGAGCCGAGCGTGGCTTGGGGTACCTGCCGCAGGAGGCATCCATCTTCCGGCGTCTGAATGTGGAGGATAACGTGCGCGCGGTTCTGGAGTTGCAGCGCGATGGCAACGGGAAGCCGCTGACGCGCGCCCATATTGATGCGCGTCTGGATGCGTTGCTCAAAGATCTACGGGTTGACCACTTGCGGCTCTCGCGGGCAACAGCTTTGTCTGGGGGGGAGCGGCGGCGGGTTGAGATTGCCCGCGCACTCGCCACCGAACCACAATTCATATTGCTGGACGAGCCCTTCGCAGGTATCGATCCGATTGCGGTGATTGAGATTCAACGCATCATCCAGTTTTTGAAGTCGCGTGGCATTGGCGTTCTGATCACTGATCACAACGTGCGTGAAACGCTGGGTATTTGTGACCACGCCTACATCATCAGCGACGGCTCGGTGTTGGCCGAGGGCACCCCCGCACAAATCATTGATAACGCCGATGTGCGCCGGGTCTACCTCGGTGAGCATTTCCGCATGTAAGGGCCATGAAGCAAGGCTTATCCCTTCGCGTTTCGCAGCAACTCACGCTGACGCCGGCGCTACAGCAATCGATTCGGCTGCTTCAGCTTTCTACCCTCGAACTGTCGGCAGAAGTCGAGGAGATGCTGGATGAAAATCCCTTTCTCGAGCGTGCTGACGACTTAGCCGAGCGCGAGGCCTTCGGACTTGAGCAAGCCGATGCGCCCGTCAGCGCGGGCGACACCTTGCTCGAGCAGGCAGACGCTACTGCAACCGCGGACATTGCCGAAGGTACCGTTCCCGATGTGGCTGACAGTGCGCCCGACACCGACTGGGAGGGGGACGGCACCGTCGAGATTGCCCCCAATGACTCCGAGTGGGGTAGCGACGCGCCGCCCAGCAAGGCACCCCCAGGCTCAGGTGATGGTGAGTCGAGCGCGCAAGACTTGGCCAGTGCGCCAGTCAGTTTGACCGATCACTTGCATCAGCAAGCGCTGGGTCTGCGGTTGAGTGAAGTCGAGAAAGCTGCGCTGGAAATGCTCATCGAGTCACTCGATGAAGATGGCTATCTCGCAGACAGTTTGGCTGATTTGGCGCGTGGATTGGCAGGTGACGATTGGGCGGCGTACGACGACCTGATGGTGGTGTTTCAAGATGCGCTAGAGCACTTGCAATCGATGGACCCGATAGGCGTCGGCGCAGCGGATTTGTCGGAGTGTTTGCGGTTACAAATTGAGGCCATGCGCAACACGCCCGTCGCTCAAGCGGCGCTTCGTATTTGTGAACAACCCCTCGAGCTCCTTGCCAAACGCGACGTCAAACGGTTATCGCAAAACTGCGACCTCGATGACGCTTTAGCTCGTGAGGCCATTGCCCTCATCCAGCGGTTGGAGCCTAAACCCGGACGACGATTTATCGAGACTGATCGCAACGTAGTCATTCCAGACGTCATTGTTTCCAAAGCTGGTGAAGGCTTCAAAGTCACGCTAAACCCTGCCGTCATGCCCCGTTTACAGGTTCATGAAATCTATGCAGGTGCGGTAAAGGGGGTCAAAGGCGACGCAGGTACTGGCTTACAACAGCGTCTGCAAGAGGCCCGGTGGTTCATCAAAAACATTCAGCAACGTTTCGATACGATATTGCGGGTCTCGTCATCCATTGTCGAACGTCAGAGCCAGTTTTTTATGCATGGCGAATTGGCCATGAAGCCGCTTGTTTTGCGTGAGATTGCAGAGGTGTTGGGGTTGCATGAGTCAACCATCAGCCGCGTCACGACCGCCAAGTACATGGCCACGCCACACGGCACCTTTGAGCTCAAGTATTTCTTTGGTTCAGGGTTGGGAACCGAGTCGGGCAACAACGCGTCCAGTACCGCGGTGCGTGCCCTGATCAAACAGTTCATCGCGGCCGAGACCCCCAAAAAACCACTGTCGGATAACCAGCTTTCCGAGTTGCTGCGTGAGAACGGTATCGAGTGTGCCCGTCGGACCGTTGCCAAATACCGCGAGGCCATGCGCATCGCCCCCGCTAATTTGAGAAAAGAACTTTGAATTCCCTCCAACTATTTTTACCCTGCGCGGCTGGCGTCGAGCCCTTTTTGGCAGTCGAGGTGGCGCAGATCCTGAACGAGGTTCCTGAGGCGGTTGGCGTGGTGCGCGGTGGTGTACGGGTTGAAGCAAACTGGACCGAGATGATGCAGCTCAACTTGCAGGTGCGGTTGGCGCAGCGGGTGTTGATTCAACTGGCCGACCAGCCCTATCGAACTGAGGATGAGGTGTACGCTGCCGCATTCGATGTCCCCTGGGGCGACTGGTTTACGCCCAAGCAGCGATTCCGTGTAGACGTCACAGCGCAGCACTGCCCTTTAAAGAGTTTGAACTTTGCCGCTTTACGGGTGAAGGATGGTGTGGTCGATCGACT
>JBMTSM010000193.1:0-4075 GCA_049448275.1 Burkholderiaceae bacterium | reverse complement strand
GGATGGCTGCCCCAAAGCATCAACAGGCAGCCGACCACTTTGATGCTGTTACTGATGAGCATGACTTGCCCTTTGGGTCGGGCATCAGCAAAAGCGCCAACCCACGGCGCAAGTACCACATAGAAAAGCGCGAACATGGGCACCAATGCGGCTGCCTGCCAATCAGGCGCTTGGGTGCTGCGTAACAGCGCGACCGCGATAACGAACAAGGCGTTGTCGGCTAGCGAGCTGAAAAACTGCGCTGCCATGATGGTGTAGAAGCCGCGCTTCATGTTTTTAGTTGCGTATGGCGTGCCAACGGGGTTTACAAACTGCCACAATTAGAGGGCACTTAGCCAGCGACGGTTATAGCATGGGAGCCTGCCTCATCCCGTCGTCCCATCGCACAAAACGACATAATTTAATTAGTATTTGAGCCATGCCGCGCCCTATTCTCGCCACGATTCACAGCGACGCTTTGCGCCATAACCTGAGCCGTATTCGCGTGCAAGCGCCCAATACGCGGGTCTGGGCCGTGGTGAAGGCCAACGCGTATGGGCATGGCATTGAAAATGTATATGACGCCTTGCGCGGTGCAGATGGTTTCGCTTTATTGGATATCGCCGAGGCCCAGCGTTTACGGCAACTGGGGTGGCGCGGACCGATCCTGCTACTCGAGGGCGCGTTCGAGCTGCGTGACCTGGAGTGGTGCTCACGTTTGGACTTATGGCACACCGTGCACTGTGCTGAGCAGATTGACTGGTTGGCGACGCATAAAACACAGGTGCCACATCGGGTCTTTTTAAAGCTCAATTCAGGGATGAACCGCTTGGGCTTCAAGCCGGATGCCTATCGCAGCGCGTGGACGCGTCTGAATGCCTTGCCGCAGGTCGATGAAATTTCACTGATGACGCACTTCAGCGATGCGGATGGCTCACGCGGTATTGCGCACCAAATGGCTGTGTTTGATGCGGCCAGCACTGACTTGGCGGGTGCCCGCACGGTGTCAAACAGTGCGGCTGTGTTGCGCCACGCGCCCAACGCGTCAACCGTTGCCGCCGATTGGGTGCGCGCCGGCATTGCGCTGTACGGTAGCGCACCTGATTTTCCGCAGGGGGACGTCGCGCGTTGGGATTTGCAACCCACCATGACGTTGTCTGCGCAGTTGCTGGCCGTGCAGCATTTGGCGCCAGGTGACACGGTGGGTTATGGCTCGACTTTCGTGGCGCCTGAGACGATGGCGATTGGGGTTGTGTCATGTGGTTACGCCGACGGTTACCCTCGGCATGCCAACGGTACCCTCGATGCAGGTACGCCGGTGTTGGTCGATGGGATTCGCACCCGCGTTGTAGGGCGCGTCAGCATGGATATGCTGACCGTCGATTTGCGCCCGGTGGTTGCCGCACGCGGCGTCCTACCTGCCATGGGTGCCGAGGTGGTGCTGTGGGGGCGCAGCGCATCGGGTGCTGTTTTGCCGATTGATGAGGTGGCGTTCGCCAGCGGTACGATTGCTTACGAATTGCTGTGTGCCATCGCGCCCCGCGTACCCGTGCAGGTTGCTGCTGCGGAACAACCCTGACTCTGAAAGATTTGAATGTCTACACCCCCGCTTAAATTTTTGTCGTTGGCTTGGTTCACACCGGTGATGGGTCTGGGCGGTTTGTCCTTGGCGTGGGGCCGTGCTGAGCCGCTGATGGGAGACCCTGCGGCCGCAGTGTCGCAAGCGCTGGCAGTCTTGGCATTGGTGGTTTTTGCCGTGTTGGCGGTGTTGTCGATTCGGCGCGCGGTGCAGTTTCCGCAAGCCCTTGCAGAGGATTTGAATCACCCTGTTCGTCACGCTTTTCTGGCGACAGTTCCTGTGGGATTGTTGCTGTTAATCGCCTGTGGTGCGCGGTGGTTCGGACCACAGCCGTGGTTGTCTGCGCTGTGGTTTGTGGTGGCCGCTGCGCAGTTGTGGGTGACGTGGTGGGTGTTGTCCAAGTGGCTCAAGCCTGCTGTGACCGATGTCGCTGGCCACACGACCCCCATGTGGGCTGGGATCACCCCTGTTTTGTTTGTCCCGGTTGTGGGTAACGTGGTGGCGCCGCTGCCAGGCTTGGCGCTTGGGCATGTCGACTGGTCGGTTATGCAGGCCAGTATTGGTTTGTTTTTTTGGCCGTTGGTTTTGTTATTGGTGTTGGCGCGCCGCGCCGCGCATAGCGTGCTGCCCGATCGTTTGTTACCCACATGGTTTATTTCGGTCGCGCCGCCATCGGTGCTGGGGGTTGTGGCGTTTCAATTTCAGGCGCCGACCTGGGCGATGCAAATGGCTTGGGCGATGGCCGCTTTTTGTTTGTTGTGGGTTGCGCCTGTGCTGGTGCGCGCCTGGCGTGCCGGCTTTCACATGGGGTTCTGGGCGCTATCGTTCCCGTTGGCGTCGCTGGCCAGCTTGACGCTGGTGTTGGGGGACGCCATGGCCGCGTCTGGTGCGGCGAGCGACGCTTGGATGCAACAACTCTCGGTGGTGGTTTTGGCACTGGTCAGCGTGGTGATCTTGGCGCTCAGCCTGATGACGATACGCGGTCTGCGCAACGGCACGCTGCTGGTGCCGGAGCCGGTTCCTGCAGGCTAGGCGTCATGGTTGCCAGACCTCGCGCAAGGCTGCTTGCGCAGCCTGAATAGCGGGTTCGTGGCTGCGTGCTGCGAGGTAGATGAAGCTCAGCTCACAGGCCAGACTCACGGCATCGGCAATGACCAAACCGCTGGCTTGGGCCTCGTGGATGGCGATGGATTCGCGCGCCAAAGACAACCCCACACCGGACCGCACCAAGTCCACCATTGAGGACTCTTGATCGACGAGCGCGGCCCGCTCGAGCGTCAGTCCCAGTGGTTGGGTGACGCTGTTGAGTAAGCGGTGGTGTGCCGACTCGGGCGGGGTAATGATCCACGGCAGGCGGGCCAAACCTGCCCAGTTTTGACCATTCACGCGGGGGCCCCAACCGGCGGGTGCCAGAACTCGGTAGCGAAAGTGGCTGAGCGTTTCGCAGTGCCAACGAGGTTCCCGCTGTGGCCCGTCGATGGCATTGGGGTTACCCAAAAAAAATGCCACATCTAACTCACCACTCGCCAAGAGGTTGCGAACCTGACCACTGATGCCGTGGCGCATGACAGTTTGGACTTTTGGAGCCCGGCTAACCAACGCCTTGAGGAAGGCGCCCAAGCGCGTGAATTCAGGATCAAGGATGGTGCCGATTGCCAGTTGCCCGCGTAACTCCGTGTGCAGGCGTTGCGCCTGTTGTGTGAAGGCGGCCATGGCGCTCACGACGCGCTCGGCCCACGGCAGCAGCGCTGCACCGTCTTCGCTGAGACGCATGCCTTGCGCCTCGCGCTGAAAGAGAGTCATCCCCAATTCGGTTTGGAGTTGTTTGATTTGCAGGCTCACGGCCGGCTGGCTGAGGTGGACCTTTTCGCCCGCCCGTGACAGGCTACCCGTTTGGGCCACCGCGATGAAAATACGCAAACGTTGGATATCCATGAGGCAATGATATAAGAAATGCAAATATCAGACTTCAGCTATTTCAAGTGGTCAGCACCACCCCGCGCCCCTAAAATTCAAATATCCGCCCCAAGTCAGGCCCTTATCTTTTCAAAACTCTTCTAAAGTCATGAGCAATTCAAATATCGCGACAATCGGCCACGTCATCAATGGCCAAGTGACCCCTGGCAGTTCCGATCGACGCCAAGACGTGACCAACCCTGCGACAGGGGCGGTGACGGGCTCAGTTTGCTTAGCCAACGGTGCGGATGTGGATGCGGCCGTCGCAGCGGCCAAAGCTGCTTTCCCCGCATGGTCCAACACGCCGCCCCTGCGTCGCGCACGGGTGATGTTTAAATTTTTGGAGCTCTTGAATCAACGCCGCGATGATTTGGCTCGCATCATCACCGCCGAGCACGGCAAGGTGTTCACCGATGCCCAAGGTGAGGTGACGCGCGGTATCGATATCGTTGAGTTTGCTTGTGGCATTCCGCAGTTGCTCAAGGGCGATTACACGGAGCAGGTTTCAACCGGCATTGATAACTGGACCATGCGTCAGAGCTTGGGCGTGGTGGCGGGTAT
>JBMTSM010000192.1:0-4084 GCA_049448275.1 Burkholderiaceae bacterium | reverse complement strand
CCTCACGACCGAGGTGTATGACTTGGTGGTGTGCAACCCGCCCTATGTCAATGCGAAAAGTATGGCCAGCTTGCCGCCCGAGTTCAAAGCCGAGCCTGACTTGGCGTTAGCGGGTGGTACAGACGGTATGGACTTCATCAAACCATTTCTGGCGAAGATCACTCGACATCTGAGCGATCTGGGCGTCGTCGTTCTCGAGATTGGTCATGAGAGGCCGTATTTTGAACAGGCGTTTCCCGAGCTGTTTCCCACATGGATTCCGACCAGCGCCGGGGCTGACCAAGTGTTGTTGTTGACGAAAGAGATGTTGGATGACGCCGGTATCGGGCAGACGACCGCATGATTACGCTGCAAGATATAACGATCCGCCGCGGCACCAAAGTTGTTTTAGATGCGGCCTCTGTCACGATTCACCCGGGTGAAAAGGCAGCGCTCATTGGCCGCAACGGTGCTGGCAAGTCAAGTCTATTTGCCCTGCTAACGGGCGACTTGATCGAAGACGGTGGCACATTTAGCTTCCCCAAAACCTGGCGCTTATCGCAAGTCGAGCAGCACATGCCTGAGACCGCGATGAGTGCCACTGAATATGTCTTGGCTGGCGATACGCGACTCAACGAAGCACAGGCCAAATTAGCGGCGGCGAATGCGTCGGGTGATGGTGCTGAAATTGGCGAGGCGCATGCTGCCCTGGCCGATGCCGGTGCGTTTGATGCACGCGCCCGTGCACAAACCTTGATTCTGGGCCTTGGCTTTCAGGTCAACGAACTCGATAACCCAGTCAATTCATTTTCTGGCGGCTGGCGCATGCGTTTGCAATTAGCCCGTGCGCTGATGTGCCCTGCTGATTTGTTGTTACTCGACGAACCCACCAACCACTTGGATCTGGATGCATTGGTGTGGCTGGAGGCCTGGTTACAGCGCTTCGAGGGCACCCTGTTGGTTATCAGTCATGATCGTGAATTTTTGGATGCCGTGACGCGCGTGACCGTCCATCTGGATCAGTCCAAATTGACCCGCTACGGCGGCAACTACAGCACATTTGAAGATGTACGGTCGCAGCAACTAACCGTCCAGCAAGCGGCTTTCGAAAAACAGCAAGACCGCATCGCTCATTTGCAAAGTTTCATCAGCCGCTTCAAGGCCAAGGCTACAAAAGCGAAACAAGCGCAGAGCCGGGTGAAAGCGCTGGAGCGCATGGAGAAAATCGCACCGGTCATAACCAGTGCCGACTTCACGTTTGAATTCAAGACCCCTGAGGACTTACCGAATCCCATGCTGACCATCCGCGATGCGGTCGTGGGCTATACCGACGCTGCGGGCCAAACGACTCCGATCGTACGGAACATCACGCGGTCAGTAGTCGCCGGTCAGCGCATCGGATTACTGGGTGCCAACGGACAGGGCAAGTCGACGCTGGTCAAGACGATTGCGCGGGCTATCAAGGCGCTCAGCGGTGAATTTCGTGAAGGGAAAGGCCTGTCGATTGGGTATTTTGCCCAGCAAGAGCTTGACGTTCTGAATGTGGACGACACGCCACTGGGCCACCTCGTGCGGCTTTCAGCGCGCCTGGGCATTAACGCGCGCGAGCAAGAGCTACGAGACTTTCTGGGCAGTTTCCGCTTCATCGGCGATATGGTTGGTCAAGTTGTCGGCTCAATGAGCGGCGGCGAGAAAGCGCGGTTGGTTTTGGCGATGGTCGTTTACCAACGTCCAAATCTGTTGTTATTGGATGAGCCGACTAACCACCTGGACCTCACCACCCGCGAGGCATTGGCCATGGCCTTGAACGCATTCGATGGCACATTGATGCTGGTATCGCACGACCGCGCCCTGCTGCGCAGCGTCTGTGATGATTTCTGGCTGATCACCAAAGGTGGCATCGAGGACTTTGAGGGTGATCTCGATGACTACCAAAAATACCTTTTAGACGAAGCTAAGCGCAAGCGTGAAAGCCTGTCCGCCGCGAGTGCCAAGGCACCGACTGCTGAACAAGGGGCTCGCGGTAATCAAGCGCAGCAACGCAAGGATCAGGCCGCAAAACGCCAGGCATTGGCGAATCAACTCAAGCCGCTGCAAAAACGTCTCACGGCGATAGAAGCGGAGTTGGCATCGATAGAAAAAGAACGCGAAGCACTGACCTCTTCCCTACTCGAGAACCCAAGCCGTGACGCCATCGCGGACATTGGTAAGCGGACAAAGGCGGCCGAGGACCGCGTGGCATCGCTAGAAGAAGAGTGGCTAACCGTTTCCGAGCAGATCGAATTGGCTCGCTCCGAGGCGACAGCCTCTCAAACCTAAGCGACTTAACTGCGTTTGGTTTTTTCCGCCTCCATGCGCCGAAGAAGCTTATCAAACTCCGCCTCGCTGATGCCCATGTCATCTTTAAGTGTCGAGAGAAAGTGCAGCTCATCATCCGTCAGGACGTTGTCGCTGAGCGCGTCGTCCACATGTGCCTGAAATTCGGCTTTGCGCCGTTCCATTTGCACGGCGAATGACGACGCCAGAATACCGGTGATCAACGCGACGGTACACACGCCCATGATGGCGACAAGACCCCCCAAGACTTTGCCAGCTGGGGTAATTGGTGAAACGTCCCCATAGCCCACAGTCGTCAGCGTAATGATGGCCCACCACATGGCATCTGGAATCGAGCCAAACTTATCGGGCTGTGCTTGGTGTTCTGCCAGATACAACAATGTCGAGGCCATGATGATGACCACTCCCAGCACGTAAAAACTTGCCATGAATGCCCGTCGCTCCTCGTAGAGGCTACGTCCAAGGTCTTGCAGCGCATAGGAATAATGGGTGAACTTGAGGATACGCAGCAGGCGGATGGCGCGCAAACTGCGGAGGTCGAGCCCCGGCATGAAGATCGAAAGAATGGTCGGTAACACCGCGATTAAATCAACCACACCAAACAAACTGGTGGCGTAGTACCACCGTCGTTTCGCGACGGTTGGCCCCACCTTCTCATTTTCTGCATAAGCCCACAGCCGCAATAGATACTCCGCGCCAAAAACGGTCACCGAGAAATATTCCAGAAGTTGGAAGGCCGTGCTATGGGCCTGGTAGATCGATTCGACCGACTCGATGATGACCGCGCAAATATTGACCAACACCAGAATCATGATGAAGCCGTTAACCCATTTGGCAACGCGATCATTGCCGTTCGCTCGCTCAAGTATTTCGAAGGTGCGTCGACGAGATGGCAGGGTCATGGGGGCTCCAGTTCAGGCCTCAGTGGTGGTGCACATGATTGTGATCGTGGGGCCACAAAACCAGCACCTCTCGCCCAGTGGCTACGACATCAACCGTTTGCCCCACTGGCAGGAGCACCTTGGTCGGTACGTGCCCGAAAGGCAGTCCCGTGATGACCCGCGCTTTGGTATGGGCCCGTAGCCAAGCAATGACAGCTTTCAGGCCGTAACCCCTGTCTTGAGGGGACGCGGTGAATCGGTTGAATGCGCCTAAGAAAATGACCTTTTGATTGGCCAAAATCCCTGCATACAGCAGTTGGGTTAGCATGCGTTCGATTCGATAGGGTGCCTCAGCGACATCTTCAATAAACAGGGCTCCACGCGTCACAGGAGGCAGATATGGGGTTCCAACCAATGAGGTGATCATGGACAGATTCCCTCCCCAAAGCGTTAACCCCTGAGCACTGAACGCGGTGGGGTCATCTTTTCCAATGCGCCAACCGGTCCCCTCACTCATGTGGGTCATCAGGTCATCAAAACACAGGTTGGTGATTTCATCGACACCGTCAAGTGCGCCGAAATCCTCAACCACCGCGGGGCCCGCCCACGTGACACGCTGCGTCTTGGCCATCACCGCCAAGCTAAATGCCGTGAAATCACTGAAGCCGACCCAATGGGTCCCTTTGTCAATTGACTTGGCAATGGCTTTGTAGGGCAAGGCCGGTAGCAGGCGGCTGAGACCATAACCGCCCCGAGTCGTCATCACGGTATCCGCCCCGCTGGCGGCAGCCCGCTTGATGGCGGCCAGACGCTCGGCGTCAGTCCCCGCAAAACGGGTGTCACGGTTCAAGGCGTTGGCATCGACCTCAACTTGATGACCTAATGCT
>JBMTSM010000191.1:0-4087 GCA_049448275.1 Burkholderiaceae bacterium | reverse complement strand
TGCTCCCACTGCTGCTGCAAGTGGGCGTCACTGGGCGCTGCGCTGGCACGCACCGTCTCCGTGAGCTGATACGTGACGCCGCGGCGCGCGCATATGGTTCGCAGCGTGCTGACGATATCGCTGACCAATGCATCGCGTTGGGTGTCGTTTGGTGCACGCATGTCCAAGCTGAACTGACAGCGACCCGGCACCACGTTGATCGAACCGTTAGGTACCTGCAGCATGCCAATGGTGGCAACCGAGTCCGCATCAGCTTGGGCGCGCTTTTCGAGGTAGACCGCTAACTCTGCAAACGCCGCCACGGCATCGCTGCGGCGATCCATGGGCGTGGTGCCTGCATGGCTCGCGGTGCCTGTGATTTCCCCCTGATAGCGCACGCTGCCATTGATGGAGGTGACGACGCCTAATGGCAAATTCAGCTCATTGAGCACGGGGCCTTGTTCAATGTGAATCTCGATGAAGCCGAGGTAATCACTGGGGTCGCGTTTGAGCGCAGGAATGGCATCGATGGCCAGGCCGGCAGCCTGCATCGCCTCGCGCATGCTGACGCCGTTGTTGTCGACTTGATCCAGCCAGCTGGGATCGAACTGCCCCACTAAAGCGCCGGAGCCCAAGAACGTTGCCTTGTAGCGCTGACCCTCTTCCTCGGCAAAACCCACCACTTCAAGGTGAAAGGGGAGACGCTTGCCGGCGTCACGCAAGGCTTGCACGCAAGCCATCGGCGTAAAGATGCCCAAGCGACCGTCGTACTTGCCACCGTTACGCACGGTGTCGTAATGCGACCCCGTCATCAGTGTTTTTGCATTTGGTTGGCTATGGTCGGCCTCGTAAATACCGACCACGTTGCCGACGGCATCAATCTCTGCGCGGTCAAACCCACAGGCCAGCATGCGGTCACGCAGCGATTGGGCCACTTGTTGGTGGGCAGACGTGAGGTAGGTGACGGTTAATTGGCCGCGATCCGCGTAATCGGGGTCGGTGTATTGGGCAAGATCTTCGTGCCAGTCCCAGACCATCTCGCCGATGCGGATGTCATTTTTGAATTTGTCGTTGAGGCGTATCTCGGCGATGCGATGGATGTTGCGGATGCATTCAGCCATCTCGAAATCAGGGTGACCCTTAAGACGTCGCTCGAACGCTGCAATGATTTGTGATTTGCTCAGGCCCTCGCCGCGTGGGCCCCGCACAGCCAAAATAAACGGAAACCCAAACCGCTCGTTGTAGTCTCGGTTGAGTGATTGAATGTGGGCAAACTCGGTTGCTGTGCATTGCGTCAGCCCCGCCTTTTGTTGCTCGTTGGTTGATTCAGCTGTCAGCGATTGCGCAACCATCGCCTTGCCCGCCAATTCAGGGTGAGCGCGAATGAGGGCTAGTTTGGCGTCGTTACCACCCGCGTCCAAGGCTGCAATCAGTGCTTGCTTGAGCGCTGCTACTGTTTTGAATGGACGTTTTTTCAGCGCGTTTTCAGCGATCCACGGTGAGTGCTCGTAAACGCCGTCGAGGTAGGCGGCGGCTACTTCGAGGGGGGCTTGATTCAGTTCGTCGAGGGTCATGTGAGGCGCAATCATTCAGTCGGGCAGGGGTGCGTGGCACGCCAGTGATCAGCGATATCAATGCGCCGCGCCACCCAGACCTGCTGGTGTTGTCCGATGTAGTCTAAAAACCGCGTGATCGCGGCAATGCGCCCGGGGCGTCCGAGCAGGCGGCAGTGCATGCCGACACTCATCATCTTGGGTTGGTTGAGTCCGTTGGGGTCGCCTTCTGCATACAGGCAGTCAAAACTGTCCTTGAGGTATTGGTAGAAGGGGTCACCGTAGGCATACCCTTGTGGCAATGCGAAGCGCATGTCGTTGCAGTCAAGGGTGTAGGGCACGATTAACTGGTGTGCGGTTTCGCCGTTACTTTTTTCAACCTTCATCCAGAACGGCAAATCGTCGCCGTAGTAGTCGGCGTCATAGGCAAAACCACCGAAGTCGGCGACGATTTGGTGGGTGTTGGGGCTGTCACGACCGGTGTACCACCCCAGTGGACGCTCGCCCATCAGGTCGGTCATGATTTGCATGGCACGTGCCATGTCAGCGGCTTCTTCAGCCTTGGGCGTGTTCTGATAATGAATCCACTTCAGGCCATGGCAGGCGATTTCATGCCCCAACGTTTGGAAGGCTGAGACCATTTCGGGGTAGCGTTGTAACGCGGTCGCGACACCAAAAACTGTTAGCGGGTACCCCCGTTGTTCAAAAGCACGTAGCAGGCGCCAGACACCCGCACGGGAACCGTATTCATAGATGCCATCCATGCTCATGTGGCGTGCAGGGTAACTCGCCGGGTTGAACATTTCAGACAAAAATTGCTCTGAGCCTGCGTCACCGTGGAGGACGTTGTTCTCGCCGCCTTCTTCGTAGTTCAATACGAATTGCACGGCAATGCGCGCTTGTGCGGGCCATTGCGCGTGCGGTACGTCGCGACCATAGCCTTTGAGGTCGCGGGGGTAGGGGGCCGTGCTGTCGTATGTCATGTTGCTTTGCAAAGTGAACTTACCAGTTATGTGATGTGAAGGTCAGGCTGCGCTCGACATCATCGAGGTGATGCGCCATGAGTTGTGTGACCAATGCCTCGTCTTTTGACTCCATCGCCGCGACAATTGCGCTGTGTTCGTTCGTCGAGCATTCAGCGTCTTGCGTGCTCTGGTACATCAGTGTGATCAGCGCGCAGCGTGAAATAAGTTCTCGCAGCAACTCTGCCAAAACAAAGTTGCCAAGGAGTTCGGCGATGCGAACATGGAAATCGCCCAGCAGCTCTGTGCGCGTTGCCGCATCGTGAGCGTTCACAGCGGCGGCCTCGCGCGCCAAATGCGCCTTTAAGGCTTTGATTTTCTGTGGTGTCGCCGCGCGGGTGAACTGCACAGCCATTTCGAGTTCCAGCATGCGTCGCACGGCGAACACTTGCTTGGCCTCCTCGACCGATGGGCTCGCCACAAAAGCCCCGCGTGATGGTTCCATGCGCACCAGGCGGTTTTGGCTCATCCGGAATAATGCCTGACGGATGAGGGTGCGCGAGACGCCGAAATGATCGGCTAACTTTTGTTCTGCCAGTTTGGAGCCGGGCTCAAGCCGATGCTCCACAATCGCCTTGGTTAGCGATTGCACGATGAGGTCAGTAGTAGAGTTATCCATGGCGGCTGTTTGGATCGTTTCGAAAATTGTATACACTTTGGCGAGTTGTCGCTACGGGTAGCCGTTTATTTACAAATTTGATTCAGAGGGCTGACACATGGGTTTGAGTACACACGTTTTAGACACGATGCACGGCTGCCCCGCCGCAGGTATGGCGGTGGAGTTGTGGGAGACCAGCGCTGATGGTCAGGCAGCGCGTCTGCAGGCCTTCACACTCAACGACGATGGGCGTAACCCCTCGGGCTTGCTGATTGCGCACGACGCGTTACGGGTGGGAACTTACCGCTTGGTTTTTGACGTCGCGGGCTACTTCGCCGAGAAGGGCGTTGCGTTGCCGAAGCCGAATTTCCTCAATCAGGTGTCGCTTGACTTTGGCGTCGCAGAGCCCGGTGCGCACTACCATGTGCCGTTGTTGGTCAGTCCTTGGAGCTACTCCACATACCGTGGCAGCTGAGCGGTAAGTCTGACGGTTGCGACTACTTGCCCCGCTGGCCCTCTGTCAGTGTGGCGAGTTGGAAGAGCCCTGTTTTGTCATACAACCAGACCTCGGTGTAGATCACACCCGCCATTGCCACAGGGGCGGGAAAGGGGGCTGCACCGCGGGCGAGTTGCTCAATATCAGTCATGATTTGCGGCAGATGCCGGGGCGCTCTGACCCATTCAACTTTCACCACCTCGCCCAAAGAGTTGATGTGCAGGTCGACAACCGCGACTGATGCAATGAGGGGCGGCAGGCGGCCTTTGTAGATACGGGTCGGGTACGTGCGGTAAATGTGCTCGGCCGCGTCGCGGCGGTAGGCGCGCGGTGTTGGTGCCTCCGAGCGGAATTCCGGCAGTGGCGCAGGCTCCTCAACTGGTGGTGGTGGTGGCGGCGGCGGCGGAGGCGGTGGTTCCGGTGGGGTGATCTCTGGCTC
>JBMTSM010000190.1:0-4097 GCA_049448275.1 Burkholderiaceae bacterium | reverse complement strand
TTGTCAAGCGTGCGGGGGATCGAGTTCCAAATGGCTGGGAAAATGCCCCGACTGCAGCGCGTGGAACAGTCTCATCGAATCCACCGTCACCGAAGCAGCTGGCACTGGTAAAAACCGCTTTCAAAGCCTCGCCGCTCCTCAACCCGTCGCGAACTTATCGGATATCGAGGCAAAGGATTTTGCCCGTCTGCCCACCACGCTTGACGAACTTGACCGGGTCCTGGGCGGTGGTTTGGTCGATGGGGGCGTCGTGCTCATCGGTGGCGATCCAGGAATCGGTAAGTCCACTCTGTTGTTACAAGCACTGCATACCATCAGCTTGCACAACCCGACGCTTTACGTCAGCGGCGAAGAGTCGGGCGCGCAAATTGCCATGCGTGCACGACGCTTGGGTTTGGATCAAACGCAAGTTCGCGTTCTGGCTGAAATCTCTCTGGAGCGCATCGTAGCGACCGTTCAGGCCGAGCGCCCACGCGTCTGCGTCATCGATTCCATTCAAACCATTTACACGGAGGCTCTCACCTCCGCGCCCGGTTCAGTCGCACAGGTCCGCGAATGCGCCGCTCATCTCACGCGCTTGGCCAAGGCCACCGGGGTGACCGTCATTCTGGTTGGTCACGTCACCAAAGAAGGCGCGCTGGCAGGACCCCGCGTGCTCGAACACATGGTCGACACGGTGCTGTACTTCGAGGGCGATACCCACTCGAGTTTTCGCTTGGTCCGTGCGATCAAAAACCGATTCGGTGCCGTCAACGAAATCGGCGTTTTCGCCATGACCGAACGCGGCCTCAAAGGCGTTGCCAACCCCAGCGCCATCTTCCTCAACCAGCACCCCCAACCGGTTCCGGGGTCGTGCGTCTTAATCACGCTTGAAGGCAGTCGCCCCCTGTTGGTTGAGATTCAAGCGCTGGTCGACAGCGGCGGACCCAGCCCGCGGCGTCTGAGCGTGGGCCTTGAGCGAGACCGCTTGGCTATGCTTCTGGCGGTCTCACATCGTCATGCAGGTGTCTCGTGTGCAGACCAAGATGTATTTGTAAATGCCGTTGGTGGCGTACGCATCAGCGAGCCGGCGGCCGACCTAGCTGTTTTACTGGCCATTCAAAGTAGCTTGCGTGCGCTGCCCCTACCCAAAGGCTTTGTTGCGTTTGGTGAGGTGGGTTTAGCCGGAGAAATTCGCCCCGCACCCCGTGGCCAAGAGCGCCTGAAAGAGGCCGCCAAACTCGGATTTGAAACCGCCATCGTGCCCAAAGCCAACGCACCCAAAAAGAACGACCCAGCTTTCAAAGGCCTCACGATCCACGCCGTCGATCGTGTCGAGGAGGCCTTGAGTTGGGTACGAAGCCTGCGCGATTGAACCACGCTTACCGCTTAAACTATGTCGATGGCCCCGACTCACACCCCCTCCGCACAACACATCGCATTCATCATGGATGGCAATGGGCGTTGGGCAAAGAAACGATTTCTGCCTCGCGCGGCTGGTCACGCGAAGGGGGCGGCACAAGTCAGGCGAATTATTGAGGCCTGTGCCGAACGCAACGTCCGCTACGTCACCCTTTACGCCTTCAGCACCGAGAATTGGGCCCGCCCCATTGACGAAGTCAGCGCTCTGATGAGCCTTTTTTTGAAGTACCTGCAAAGCGAAGTTCGAGCCATGCGGGACAACGGTATTCGGTTGCGCGTCTTTGGCGATCGGACGGCCTTCTCTGATGAAATTCGAGCTGCCATCGCGCTCGCTGAGAACAGCACAGCGGCAAATGACCGCCTGCACTTGAGCGTCGCCGCAAATTACGGCGGTCGCGCTGAAATGATCCAAGCGGTGCAGACTTGGATGGCCACCAACCCCAATGCCAGCCCACAAGACTTTGACGAGCGAGCTATCGAGGCCCACCTGTACACCACTGAAGTACCCCCCCCTGACCTGCTGATTCGCACCGGGGGCGAGTGCCGCATCAGCAACTTTTTATTGTGGCAAACGGCCTATACGGAGCTGTACTTCACAGACACCCTCTGGCCCGAGTTTGGCGCAAAGTCCCTCGATAAAGCTTTGGCATGGTTCGCTACCCGCGAGCGGCGCTTTGGCAAAACCTCCGAGCAGGTGTTGGAAGCCAGCAACCCACAAAAAATTCCCTCCGCACAAGCCTGATGGCGTTGGAGCGGCTGCGGATAGCCGTAAAATCGAAAAATTAATCGCTCGTAGACACCACATTGCGAGCAGCTCAACAGATGACCAAAGGATTGTCATGACAGCATTGCCCCCCACAATGGCCGACCGCGATGGAAAAATTTGGATGGATGGCGCCATGGTCGACTGGCGCGATGCCAAGATCCACGTACTCACGCACACCCTGCACTATGGTTGCGGCGCATTCGAGGGAGTTCGCGCCTATCAGACCGACAAGGGCACTGCGATCTTCCGTTTACAAGAGCACACCGAGCGCTTGTTTAACAGCGCGAAGATTTTGCGCATGGCAATTCCGTTCACCAAAGAAGAAGTAAACGAAGCGCAACGTGCTGTCGTGCGCGAGAACAAATTAAGTTCTGGCTACCTGCGTCCGCTGACGTGGATCGGCTCTCGCAAATTGGGTGTCTCACCAAAGGGCAATCAAATCCACCTGATGGTCGCCGCTTGGGAGTGGGGTGCTTACCTCGGTGAAGAGGGCATGAAGCGTGGTATCCGAGTGAAGACCAGCAGCTACACGCGCCACCATGTCAACATCACCATGACCCAAGCAAAGGCGGTGAGCAACTACACCAACAGCATCTTGGCCAACATGGAAGCCCTTGACGACGGTTACGACGAAGCCCTGTTACTTGACGCCAGCGGCTTTGTCAGTGAAGGCGCGGGTGAAAACCTATTTGTTGTCAAAGACGGCGTGATTTATACACCCGACCTGTCGGCTGGCGCCTTGAACGGCATCACCCGCAACACCGTTTTCCACATCGCCAAAGACTTGGGCTTAGAGATCGTACAAAAGCGCATCACTCGTGATGAGGTCTACATTGCCGACGAAGCCTTCTTTACAGGAACCGCCGCTGAAGTAACGCCCATCCGGGAACTCGACCGTTTGGCGATTGGTCAAGGCAGCCGTGGCCCTATCACTGAAAAGATACAAGCCGCTTTCTTTGATATCGTTAACGGTCGTAACCCAAAGTATGCCCACTGGCTGACCTTGGTGTAACGCATTTCGTATGCTTTTGTAAGTAAGAACCCGAGCCTGTCATGTCTAAAGCTGTTGTCGAACTCCAAGCCACTGATTTGAATGCCAATGGCGGCGTGTACTGCCCCAGCCCAGCGGCCAATATGGCATTGTGGAACAGCCACCCCAAGGTGTACCTCGACGTCAGCAAAACGGGTGAAGCCACCTGCCCGTACTGCGGGACGCATTACAAACTCGCCCCCGGGGTCGAAGTCCACCCTGGTCATTGATGACGAACACTGCCGCACTGGCATCCGTCACCATCGTGGTGGTGACCTATCAAAGTGCACACTGCCTGCCTCGTCTCGGCGAGTTATTGCGAGAAGCGCCACATGTGGTGGTCGTCGACAACGCCAGCACCGATGGTACGGCGGCGGGCGTCGCGCAACATCTACCGCAGGCGCAGCTAATTCGTAACACACACAACACGGGTTTCGGTGCTGCCAACAACGCGGGGCTGGCGGAAGTCCAAACGCCATACGCGCTGCTACTGAACCCCGACTGTGAAGTCACGACAGACACCATTTCAGCGTTGCACGAGGCACAGCAACGCTTCCCAGAGGCAGGCATGTTGGCGCCACAGATCGTTGATGGCAACGGCCTGCCTGAAATCAACTACCGCTGGCCAAGCACTCTTTGGCGCAGCAAAGGTCCAGGCGCAACTGGGCCGTGTTGTGTGGGTTTTTTGTGTGGTGCCATCATTTGGTTAAATCTTTCAAAGACCCGTCCGCTGGGCCACTTCGACACCCACTTTTTTCTGTACTACGAGGACGACGACCTCACCCTGCGGACATTTAACCAAACCATCCCGATGCTGGTGATCCCCAGCATCACGGCGCGGCACCGGTCGCGCGGATCGGTTAAGGGCAAGACGCCGCTCAAAGCAGAGTACCTGCGCGG
>JBMTSM010000189.1:0-4143 GCA_049448275.1 Burkholderiaceae bacterium | reverse complement strand
TTATGGTCACTGACCAGGGCGTCAATGGTGCCGTCTGCCAAACCAGAGCGCAAGGCATCACGGTCAATTTGCTGACGCACCGGCGGTTGCAGACGCAGGCGCGCATCGTAGTACCCCATGTCGACGTCAATGAGGTGCAGGTTGTGCACGCTCACATCGCAGGTAATTGGCAAACCCTCGGCTTTGGCTTTGCGAACGAGTTCAAGGCCCTTTGCACTGCTGATGCGGCACAGGTGGACTCGCGCGGGCGTGCCGCGCAACAGCTCAAAAATCGTTTCGAGCGCAATGACTTCAGCGGCGACAGGCACACCCGACAGGCCCATACGGGTCGCCAGCGGTCCACTGGCGGCCACGCCTTGGCCCAACCAGTAATCTTGTGGTCGCAGCCAGACGCTGTAACCAAACGACGCGGCGTATTGAAACGTTCGCTGCAACACTTGGGTGTTCACGATGGGCACATCTGCCTGACCAAACCCCACGCAACCGGACTCGGTTAATTCAGCCATCTCCGTGAGTACTTCACCTTTGAGACCACGCGTCAAAGCACCCAGGGGAAACACACGTGCTTGCCGCAATTTCTTAGTACGAAACTTCAACATGTCTACCAAACCAGGCTCATCCAGCACGGGGTCGGTATCGGGTGGGCAGACCAGCGACGTAATGCCCCCTGCGACGGCGGCGGCCATTTCGGACTCCAGCATGGATTCATGCTCAAAACCAGGCTCACGCAAACGGGTGCAAAGGTCTATCAGCCCTGGGGCGACGACAGCACCGCTCGCATCAATGGTTTTTTCAGGTGTGAAGTCGTTGATGGTGTCACCCATAGCGACGATGCGACCCGCCGCGATGGCGATATCTTGATTGGCATCAAGGCCGCTGGCGGGATCAATCACGCGTCCGGATTTAATGAGTATTTTCATGGTGTTCAAACTCGGCTAAGTTGGGCGTGTGATGAGGCTTTAGGCATCATGGCTGGCAACAATTGACATCACAGCCATGCGCACCGCGATACCAAAGGTCACTTGTGACAGGATCACGGCTTGCGGTCCGTCGGCCACTGCGGACGCAATTTCAACGCCTCGATTGATGGGTCCCGGATGCATGACGATGGCATCTGGCTTGGCCCATTGCATGCGCTCTGGCGTGAGGCCATAGCTTTTAAAAAACTCTTGTGCAGAAGGCAGTAAGGCACCACTCATACGCTCATTTTGGAGACGGAGCGCGATGACCACATCAACCCCACTGATGCCTTCCCGCAGGTCGTGGCAGACGCGTGCGCCCATTTGAGTCATATCACCTGGCACCAATGTTTTAGGTCCTACAACACGCACGTCGGGACAGCCCAGTGTGGTGAGTGCGTGAATATTGGAACGCGCAACACGCGAGTGCAAAACATCGCCAACGATCGCAACGCTCAGGTTTGAAAAGTCGCCTTTGAAATGGCGAATCGTGTACATATCGAGCAACGCTTGGGTAGGGTGCGCGTGCCGACCATCACCGGCGTTCACCACGTGGACGTGTGGCGCAACATGCTGGGCAATTAAGTAGGGGGCACCTGACTCGTTATGGCGGACTACAAAAATATCCGCAGCCATCGCCGACAGGTTGTCGATGGTGTCGAGCAGGCTCTCACCTTTGCTCGCCGATGAGCGGGCAATGTCGAGATTGATGACATCGGCGCTCAGGCGTGTCGCCGCTATATCAAAGGTGGTGCGTGTGCGGGTGGAGTTTTCAAAGAACAGATTGAATACGCTCTTGCCGCGCAGCAAAGGAACTTTCTTGACCTCTCGGTCGCTGACGCTGACAAAATTGGCTGCCGTATCCAAAATATGAGTGAGGACTGCTTTCGACAAGCCCTCGGTCGACAGCAAATGAATCAGCTCGCCGTTGGCATTGAGTTGTGGGTTTCGTTGGAGGCGCATAGGGGCCTTTTCTGTCTTATTTATAGGGCTCGTTGGATATTCAATCGGTAATCGCTTCGACATCGAAGGTCAACTGACCCTGCGGGGTTTGCGATAGCTCAAGTAACTGTGTGGCCGGCAGCTCGGCACGCGCGATCGCGACGTTGGCCTCGACCGGTAATTCGCGCTGACCGCGATCCACCAGCACCGCCAATTTCACGGCAGCGGGTCGACCATAGTCAAACAACTCGTTTAAAACCGCGCGGATGGTTCGCCCGGTGTAGAGCACATCGTCGATCAACCAAACCGTGGCACCGTTGACTTCAAAAGGCAACTGAGTTTGTACCGTCATCGAACTGAGGCCACGGGTTGAGAAATCGTCGCGGTGCATGCTGCTCGATATCACGCCCACCTCACCCTCCAAACCCAAGTCAAGCTGCAAGCGACGCGCCAGCCAAACGCCACCCGACGCGATCCCCACCAAGCGAATGGGCGTTGCGGTGTCAGCCACGACGGCGCGCATGTGTGACAACAACGATTGGTACAAAGCTTCCGCGTTGAGCTCGTTCGCGGGGATTGTTTTTAAAGGGGTATGGTTCAAGGCAAACTCCGCAGAAATTGTTCCAGAATTATGCAGGCAGCTGCGGCATCTGCGTCGCGTGCACCCAGACCAATCGCCTCGGTTGTGGTGTATCGCTCATCCGTTTCAAATACAGGCAAATTGAAGCGTCCCTGCAATTGCCGTCCAAAACGTTGGGCGGCCACGGTATTTTCATGCGGCGCGCCATCGGGATGGCGAGGCACGCCAATCACCAGCGCCTGCGGTTGCCACTCGGCGATATAAGCGCTGATACGTGACCATTTGGCGTCGCCCTGCGCGGCAATGGTACCGAGGGGGGTGGCACTGCGGGTCAACCGGTTACCACTGGCAACCCCCGTGCGTTTTTCGCCGTAATCAAAGGCCAAAAACAACTGCACATCCGACGCTAGCTGAGGCGGCATCGGCGGCGTGGTCATCAGGCGTGCCCTGCCTCGCCGTGCAACATACCCGCATCCAGCCCCAGTAACCCCATGGCACGGGCGTACCGCTGCTCGGGCGGGGTATCAAAAATAATGGCGTAATCGGCCTGCACGGTGAGCCAGGCGTTTTCGGCCAACTCAGACTCCAACTGCCCCTTACCCCACGTGGCATAACCCAACGTCACCAACGCTTTCTTGGGGCCTGCGCCTTCGGCCATCGCCTCCAGGACATCTTTTGAGGTGGTCATCTCCAACCGGGCGGGGCTTGTATTGGCCTCACCATCCGACTCGGATTCGGATTTATCGATGGGATCTTGTGCGGGTGCTGCTTCTGAGGACTCACCTTTGATCACCAGAGTGGATGAGTAAACCGACTCACCGCCCTGCCCCATGGGCTCATGCAGGACGAAACCGCGTTCGGTCTGCACGGGACCACCCAAGAAAACCGGGGCATCCGACAAATCGGTACGGTTGAGGGTCAGGGCAATCTTTTCAAATAAGCCCGATAGCAGCAGATCGCTGGGCTTGTTGATGATGAGGCCTAACGCACCCCGTTCGTTATGCTCGCAAACATAGACCACGCTATGCTCAAAAAGCGCATCCTCCAATCTGGGCATTGCGATCAGAAAATGATGAGTGAGGTCAATCGCGGCAGAATCTAGGGACATAACTCTATTTTAAGCGCAGAGCCGTGTCCCCTTGCGCGCCCGGATAACCAGATTTGGAAGGTTTTGTATGACAAAGCGGAAGTTCGCCAAGGGCTTGATGTGGTTCAGACGCGATCTGCGTGCCAGCGATAACGCTGCGCTCTACCACGCCCTCAAATCGTGTGACCAGGTGGTGTGCTTATTCGTTTTTGATAAGGCCATCCTGGACCGGCTGCCGAAGCTAGACCGGCGCGTGGCGTTCATTCACGCTAGCCTCGCAGACCTGAACCAGCAACTTGCAGACATCGGTGGCGTCAATACGGCGCCACTGCTGACCACCCATGACAATGCGATGCATGCGGTACCCCGTATCGCCACCGCGTTGGGTGTGCAGGCGGTCTTTGCAAACCATGACGATGAACCAGATGCTTTGGTGCGCGACACCCAGGTATTGGGGCATTTGGCCCATGCAGGCATCCTGTTTCAAACCTCCAAAGATCAGTGCATTTTCGAACGCAGCGAGGTTTTGACACAAGCCGGACGTGCGTTCGGCGTGTTTACACCCTACAAAAACG
>JBMTSM010000188.1:0-4183 GCA_049448275.1 Burkholderiaceae bacterium | reverse complement strand
CGATTCCAAATGAAGTTAGAGGCCTGCTTATTGAGCATCTCGACCACATGGCGTTGATCCGCTGGTCGACCTGCGATTCCAAAGCATACATGCAAAGGCAACAGGTGCTCTTCACGGGGATGGCAAAAAGCAGCACCAGGCGCATCGCGCCAGTGAATCAACTTTTCACGGATATCACCCGGCGACTGGGAAGACCCCGTAAGGATTTGGGCAAGCCAATCCTCAAAGAACTGATTCGCGGACTGGCTCTCGACGTTGTTGTTGAAAAAAGCGTGCATGTTGTGAAAGCTAAAACCAGAACCAATGAACAACGTCTCCGATAAATCCATAGCGCCGAGATCCTCGCCCAACTGGATATGCCACTCTGGGTTCAGCGATGAGGATAGCGATACTTGGATAACAGGAATGTCGGCCGATGGATACATCAGCATCAGCGGCACGAATACACCGTGGTCAAGACCACGCTGATCATCAAGACTAACCTCGTAGCCGCGCGTTGTGAGTCCGCTGGCTATCTGCGCGGCAAGCGCCGGCGCGCCTGGGCAGGGGTAACGAAACTCGTAACTCTCGGGCGGAAAACCGTAGTAATCGTAAAGCAATGTGGGTTCGGCAGCGCTGGTGATCGACACACTGGGCCCTTCCCAATGGGCACTGAATACGACAATTTGCTTGGGTTTTTGGAGACTTTGTGGCAGCGCTCTCAAAAAGGAAACGAGGCCCGCGTGTTGGGGGTCACCCAGCAAGGGCCGGGGCCCACCGCCATGGGAAATAAAGACAACGTCTTGGGACATTAGTGGGGGGTGGTCAACGAACAAATGTGCGTTTTAGTTTACCCCCTTATTCTCTTATCGGCTGCCGCCCTTCTCCGGAGACTCTTTTGCAATGGGGATTAGAAGAACGCCATGGTTCGGACCTCAATGCTTTCGCGTGGCTGTGCATTGGGTTGGGTCAACGGGTCCTCGAACGCAGAGTGCCCCATGAACCGGCAGCGACCATCGGTTTCCGAATCGTAGGTTTTTAACAGCAACGCCTGATCCGCCGTCATACCAGGGAAATAGTGCCACCTGTGTTCTGGCGAATAGCGCATCGCGTAGATTTCGCCGGTGCGATCGGCGTAACGAAGTTCCCAATTGATCAAGTCGCCGGGTTGCTGCGTCGTGGCGTCGATCATCGCCAGGGGCAACTCTTCGACCTTTCGGTAAAGGGGTTTCCACACGTTGTAGAACGCAACTCGGCCCTTCAGCAGCGTCTCTGCTTGATCCTTCATCACCTCACGCACGCGCTTCGGTCCACTGGCAACTGTGTAGTCGCTGTGCACCACCAGCACGGCAGGACGCTTGACGGTGGTTTGCTGCTCGTAGATCGCCGACGGTTTTTTGAATTGCATCTGCTCTTGTGGCAGGCGCTTACGGATCGTGTGATCAAACACCGCCACTAATTTGGCGCCGGTATGGCGCTTGACGAAGTCGACCACCTGCGGGTAGAAGTCTTTAACAACCGAATCCTCGGCATCGAACGCTTGAAAAGAGGGGTCAAACGAATGCAGTTCGAACCCCTCTTTATCCACACTAAGACGGTCCTTGATACCCCACGCACTCTCCACAGGCACTTCTCTAACATCCGTGCCAGCAGCGGTGAATTCTGCGTCTGGACCCGGATCGTAAAAGTAATGCGCCAGCACACGCCCCTCACTCTCTGAGTAGTTCATGTGCGCGCGCGTCGTGGTGTGTGTTGTGTTCATGGTGTCGAAGCAATTAGAAAAATTAGGCATTAACAGGGGCTTGGGTCGTGAAGCCCTCATACACGGTCGTTTCAGACCAGCAGGTCAGCTGTTCAACCCCGTCTTTCAGCCAACGCGAGAGATGCGGATGCGCTGCCAATGGCAACTGCTGCCAACCGTGCAAATGCATGGGCGCAGCCAGCGCAACATCAGCGATGGTTGGGCTTGGGGTGCCGCTAATCCATTGGTGTTGCGCTAAGCGCTTGTCAAGAATACCAGCGAGCTTGTGGAAGTTATCTGCTTGTGCGTCGAGCACCGCGGGATCCGGTTCGGCTCCCAAAATTGGTTTCACGCAGTTTTCGACCAAATACACATAGCAGCTTGGGAACCAGCTTGACGACTCCCACAACAACCAACGGTTGATGTCAGCCCGTGTAATCAAGTCGGTGGGGTATGCCGTGGCATTGCCATGCTTATCGGCTGCGTATTGCAAGATGGCGTTGGACTCCCAGAGAACAAAATCACCCTCCACCATGGCAGGGATCGATGCGTTGGGGTTAATTGCAAGGTAGGGTGCCTCCTTCTGTTGGCCCTTGAAATAGTCCACATGGACCAGCTCATAATCGGCGCCGATCAGCTTCAAGCCAGCCAGTACCTTTCTGCAATTCACCGTGATGGGGTCAGCGTAAATCTTCATGTTTGTCTCCTTTGAATAAATCCAGCATCTACCGCACCGGATTGAGTGACAGTGTGGTTTCTTGACTTGAAGCTGGATAGATATTCAAATGTCAACCGATTGTTCACCCATTGGAAACAGTGATGATTTCTCTCGAAACCATAGCCACCTTTGTCACAGTCGCTGAAACACTGAGCGTGACTAAAACGGCAAAGACCCTGAATATCGCAAAGGGTCTGGTCAGCAAGCGAATTGGACAGCTGGAGACCCATCTGGGTGCCACCCTTTTCAGTCGCAGCACACGCCGTATCGCGCTCACGCCAACCGGTGAGGCATACCTCCCACGCGCGCTGAAAATACTTGGCGAGATCCGCGCTGCTGAGGAAGAGATCAATGCGATGCGCCATGAATTGGTGGGCAAGATACGCCTAACGGCACCCGTCTCGTGGGGACAGCGCGTACTGGCTAAGAGCCTACCGAAATTTCTGTTGCAGCATCCCGGTATCGAAATCGAACTCACACTATCCGACCGTTTAGTCGATATGGCATACGAGGGTTTCGACATTGCCCTGCGCTGGAGCGCCGAGGAGGACCTGCTTAAATCCACCCGATTTGAGTTATCCCGAATCGTCTGGCTATTGGCGGCGGCACCGGGCTTTCTCAACAAAGTCCCTGATATCAAACAGCCAAGAGACCTGGCATCGATACCGAGCCTGTTCTACTGGAAAGACTCGTCCGACCACATTTGGAAATTGCAGCGCGGTAAGCGCCTGGAGGTGGTGGAGGTTGCGAGCCGCTACCATGTTGACAACCCCGAGGCCGTTTTGACAGCGTGCCTTGAAGGCCTGGGGGTCGCTTTGGTGCCGGACTACCTCTGCCGTGAGGCCCTTGAAACCGGCCAACTGGTTCAGGTGCTGCCGCAGTGGACCCCAATCACCCGCTTTGGCACCCGCATCACAGCACTATGCCCGCCAGAGCGCGAACGGCTGCCGCGCAACGCCGCCATGCTCACCTTTTTGACGGAACTGAGCGTCTAACTCGCCTTTAATGCGACCGCGTTTGCTGGGACTGCTCGGGTAAGAGCCCTCGGGGTCTGAAGCGGATTGTGACGAGCAAGATGAGCCCCATGGTGATCAAGCGCATGTGTGCGGCACTATCGAGCAAATGGGACCTTAAGTCGCTGTCCTCGGCAAGACCTGATGTCAGGAAACTCAGTAAGGCGTAGCCCAACGGTTCAGCCTCAACCCAGAAGAACCAGATTAAGAAACCACCCACGATTGACCCCAAATTGTTACCTGACCCGCCCACGATGACCATCACCCACACCAAAAAAGTGAATCGCAACGGGTTGTAGGTTGTAGGGGTGAATTGACCATCAAATGATGTCATCATCGCCCCCGCAATACCCACGACGGCGGACCCAAGGATAAAGACTTGGAGGTGCCGTCCGGTCACGTTTTTACCCATCGCCTGCGCAGCGGTCTCGTTATCGCGAATGGCGCGCATCATACGGCCCCAAGGCGATTTGATCGCGGTCTGCGATAACCAGTAAAGAATGCCAAGCATCACCAACGCCAGCGCCGCAGAACACAGCTTCACATAAATTGACGTGAAGTCCTGCAAATCTGCTCCAAACCAAGCCGCCCAGTCTTGGGCCCAAGCCAGCTGCTGCAGATCGTATTCATAAGGCGTTGGCCGCGGAATACCGTTAACGTTCTTTACCCCGCGGGTTAACCACTCTTCGTTCTTGAGAACAGCAATGATGATCTCAGAGATACCCAGTGTGG
>JBMTSM010000187.1:0-4221 GCA_049448275.1 Burkholderiaceae bacterium | reverse complement strand
CTTGAGCGCAGCGGTGCTGCTGACTGCAGCAGCGATTTTAGGCGGGTGTGCGGCGTCCAAGCCTAAAGACATCACGGCGGACTGGAGCCCGAATCGCATCTACCAAGAGGCCAAGGACGAAGAAAGCGCCGGACAATTTGAAAAAGCGGCGGCACTGTATGAAAAGCTCGAGGGCCGTGCCGCTGGTACGCCGCTCGCGCAGCAAGCCCAGCTCGACAAGGCCTACATGCACTTCAAGGGCGCCGAGCCTGCGTTGGCTTTGGCTGCTATCAAACGATTCAAACGGCTCCACCCCGCCAGCCCTGCGATGGACTACGCGCTTTATCTAGAGGGCTTAGTCAACTTCAACGATGACTTAGGCCTATTCGGCAAATTGGCTAACGTTGACCTCAGCGAGCGCGACCAAAAGGCGGCTAAGGACTCGTACGCCTCATTTAATGAATTGATTGAGCGCTTCCCCGACTCTCGCTACAGCAAAGATGCCGCGCTGCGAATTGGCTTCATCGTGAATTCTTTGGCGCAGTCCGAAGTCAATGTTGCTAGGTACTACCTTGAGCGACGCCAGTATTTAGCTGCGGCTAACCGCGCGCAATACGCCTTGACTAATTTCAAGGATGCGCCGGCTCTTGAGGAAGCGCTGATTGTTCTAATCGCCTCCTACGATGCCATGGGCATGACTCAACTGCGCGATGATGCACAGCGCGTTTTGAGGGCGAGCTTCCCCAACGCCGCGCAGCAGGCCGGGGGACAGCCTGCACCGACGGATACAACCGATGCAGATGCCACCGACGCTACGAAGCCGTGGTGGAAGTTTTGGTAATCACCTCATCCAGATAGGCCTGCAAAGCGACCTCACTCTCCAAGCGCTGCATATTGGGTATGGCCTGTAACAGTCGTTTGCCATACCCCATCGTGGCCAGTCGCTGATCGCCGACCACCAACACGCCACGATCCCGTTCGGAGCGGATCAACCGCCCGGCACCCTGCTTGAGTGCGATCGCTGTGTCAGGCAATACCTGTGCGGTAAAGGGTGACTCTCCTTGCGCGACGAGACGTTTTGCACGGGCTTGGGTCAGGGGGTCATCCGGTACCGGAAACGGCAGCTTGTCCAGGACCACCAGCTGCAGTGCCTCGCCCGGCAAATCAACGCCCTCCCAGAACGACACCGACGCCACCAGCACCGCACCGTTGAAATTCGCGCCATCATGTACCGCCTGCCGCCGTGCCCGTGGCTCCGCGTAGTCTCTAAACCGCGATAACAAGGCATGCTTGCTGCTCTCCCCTTGGACCAGCACCTCAAGATCGTCGTTGGCCAACGTTTCACGCAGCGTTTGGGAAATGATGCCCAGCGCGCGCAGGCTGGTCGTCAGCACGAGGGTTCGTCCCTGAAGTTGACGTACCCACGGCGTGAGTCGCCGCGCCAAAACGATGGCATGCCCCGGGTCCGTGGGTTTAGGTAAATCGGTTGGAACCCACAGCGCCGCTTGCGATGCGAAGTCGAATGGGCTGCTGACCACGGCACGCTGCGCGTCACCCAGACCCAACGGTTGCGCAAACCAGTCGAGGGCCTCGTCATCACCCAAGGTCGCAGAGGTAAATATCCATGCGGTTGGCCCTGCCCCCGCCTCAACGTCACCCGCCGTATCCGGCGCTGATGCCGGCGACTCCCCGCGCGCGACTTGTGCCGCTCGCTCAAACGCATCAGCGCTATCAAGCGGGCTGTCGACCCAACGCCAGTTTGAACCGACCTCTAACCACCGCACATGATCATGAGCCACTGGCGCCATCAGCGATTTCAACTTTTCAGCCAAAGTCTCGCTGCGCGCATACAACCGCTCAAAATCGGGAGCCAGCTCGGTCACGCTGTTTAAAGCAGCCGTCACGTCAGTTAAAGCGGTCTGCATAACCGTCAGCGCCGACGTCCACGCAGCGGCATCAACCCCCGCTGGTGCACCGTCGCCCCATGCGAAACGGCTGGATGTTTTGTCCCGCACCACAGGTAAACTCAGCCGCAAGTCGCGTACCGCGCGCTCCAATGCTTGAGTCAGAGCAGCCCAATCACACAGACCGCGGGCCTGCTGCAAACCCGCAGCGAGTACGTCGCGATTAAAGTCAAAGAGCTGAAATGATGACAGTTGCGTGCCCAAAAATAAAACACCGATCTCATTGAGCTGATGCGCCTCATCGAATATGGCGACATCCACTGAAGGCAAGAGCTCTGCCATACCTGAAGCACGGACCGCACGGTCAGCAAAAAAGAGGTGGTGGTTCACCACCACCAAATCGGCGGCGAGGGCCTCACGCCGAGCCAGCTGGAGATGGCAGGTTTTAAAGTCAGGGCATTGCCCACCCAAGCAGTTATCTCGGTTCGAAGTGACCAGCGGGATGACCGCTGAGCGCTCATCCAAGCCAGGCATATCAGACAAATCCCCGTTTGACGTCGTGACCGACCACCGCTGGACCTGACCCAACGCGTTCATCAAGAACCGATCACCGGTCGCACCACTCGTCAGATTTAATTTCAAACGATGGGTACACAGGTAATTATTCCGGCCTTTGAGCAGGGCCGTTCGCACGGGTGTCCCTAATCGATTAACGAGATCGGGGAGATCGCGCAGGAACAGTTGATCCTGTAACGCTTTGGTTGCGGTGGACACCATGACGCGCTTACCGCTCAACAGCGCGGGAACGAGGTAAGCAAAAGTCTTCCCCGTCCCGGTGCCCGCCTCGACGATCAAGGTACCGCTTGACGCAATGGTCTGCGCGATGAGGCCGGCCATGCGCTGCTGCCCCTCACGTGGACGGTAGTGTGGATCATCTGCACCAATCTCCCCGCCCAAAGCGAAGGCCTGCGCACACCGTTGCAACCAGGGTGCTTGATCGGCCATCAGGTCAGACCTGTATCCACATCACGACGGGCTTCATCGAGGAAGCCTTGCGATTGCATCTCTGCTAACCGCGACACCGTGCGAACAAACTCATGGGCCATCGGACCCTCGACATACAGCTGCTCGGGCGGCACCGCCGCTGACATCACCAGCTTCACGCGGCGGTCATAAAGCACGTCAACCAACCACGTAAACCGACGCGCCTCGCTGGCATGGCGAATCCCCATTTCTGGGACATCACTCAAAAAAACCGTTTGAAATTGCGCGGCGATTTCTAGGTAATCATTTTGTGATCGGGGCCCACCGCACAGCACACGAAAGTCAAACCAAATCACACTTCCGGCTTTGCGGCGCGCCGTGATATTGCGCGCCTCAATGTGGACCACCGGTTCCTCGTCTTGAGCCTCGGCCAACAGATTGAATGCCTGCGTCATAGCGGCGTCAGCCTGCGCACCATTAGGCTGATGGTAGAAATCCATTAAGGCAAGTGTCAGGCTGCGATAGTCCATTCCGGCGTCCACGTTGAGGACTTCTAGGCGCTCGTTTAAAAGGTCGATCGCAGGCAGTATGCGGTCCCGGTGCAAGCCGTTCGGGTACAAGTCATCGGGCTTGAAGTTAGAGGTTGTGACGAACCCCACGCCATTTGCGAAGAGAGCCATCAATAAGCGGTGCAGAATCATTGCATCGGTGACGTCGGCGACATGGAATTCGTCAAAGCAAATCAACTTGAAGCGTTTCGCCATACGCTTACCCAACTCGTCTAGTGGATTGACGGTTCCCTGCAACTCTCGGAGCTCGCGGTGCACCTCCCGCATGAACTCATGAAAATGCAAGCGCGTCTTCCGCTCAATGGGCACAGCTTGAAAGAAACAATCCATTAAAAAGCTCTTGCCCCGACCCACGCCACCGTACATGTAGACACCCCGTGGGATGGGCGGTCGCGCGAACAGCTTCTTCAGCGAATTCGATCGCTTGTTTTTATAGGCTGTCCAGTCATCGGCACAACGCTGTAGCGCGGCAATGGCACTGGTCTGCGCCGGGTCGCCTGTGTAACCTTTCCCCTTTAACGCGGCTTCATAGGCATCAACGACGGCACCCCGTGGACCACCCGTGCTGACGGTGGTTGCGGAAGTCATGGGCTCATTAGAACGCTTGGACATGTAATTGAATAGATAGGTGCAGGAGATCCGCCAAGAAAAACGACCGCTGGGTGCCTCGGCTCCCGCGGTCGCTCAAGTCAGCTTGTTGGTGGTTGAACAAACCACCACGCGACTTAGAAGTTTAACGTGCGCTTATCCACCGCCAAAGCCGCCTCTTTCGTTGACTCTGACAA
>JBMTSM010000186.1:0-4229 GCA_049448275.1 Burkholderiaceae bacterium | reverse complement strand
TCTTGCGGCGTGGCGTCTTTCTCCTCACGGATCGCTTGCACCTGCTGGTCGGCGTTGCGCAGGATGCGGCCGTAACCCGTGGGGTCCGTCAGGTTGACCGTGAGCAACGCCATTTGATCGCCGCCGCACATGGCGACCAGCGCAGTCAATGTCTCGGGGCGGGTCAAGGGCACATCGCCCGACAACACCAAGGTCACCCCATCGTCTTGCAGTGCGGGCAACGCTTGCATCACGGCATGGCCGGTGCCAAGTTGGGGCTCTTGCACCACGCAGACCACACGCTCATGCCGCGTCGCAAAGGCTTGAACCTCCTCTTTTTGGTGGCCTGTGATCACCACCACATCACGGGCGCCAAGCCCTAGTGCGGTATCAAGTACATGCCCCAACAAAGCGCGTCCTGCCAAAGCCTGCAATACTTTCGGCTTTTGGCTTCGCATGCGGGTGCCCTTTCCGGCCGCCATCACGACGACGTCTACCGGCTTACTGAGGGCTGCAAAGGCTTTGGTTGACATGATTTCACTTTCAAAAGGTTCTTCTATTATCGCCAAGCGTATCGTGACGCTGTGCCTGTGCCTGACGCTGCTCGGCTGCAGCGCCCTGAAGCTTTTATACAACCAGTTACCCACTGTCAGCTACTGGTGGCTGGACGGCTACTTCGATGTCAACGACCAACAGGCACCCGACCTGAAGCTTGGCCTGCGCGACGTCTTGGCGTGGCACAAGGCAAACGAGCTCCCCGCCGTTAACGCCCTGCTATCGGATGTCGAGCAGCAGCTTGAAAAGCCCATCACGGGGACTCAAATGTGCGGGTGGTTCACACGCTTCGAACCTCGGGTCAATGCCGTTCTCGACCGAACCGCTGTAATGGCGGCCCCCATTTTGGTCACACTCACGGCTGATCAACTGCGTTACTTTGACAAGGCCATCGCCGAGAATAATGCCGAATGGCGCGAGAAGTGGTTGGACGCCAGCCCTGAGGACTTAATGGAATCACGCCTTGAACGCGCCGTTGAGAACCTCGAGCGCGTTTATGGTCCGATCAGCCGTCAGCAAACCGAGGCCGTAAAGGCGCGCTTGGCGAAAGACGCCTATGACTTCGAGCAGAACTGGCAAAAGCGCCTGCGTAACCAGACAGCGTTCAAAGGGTGGTTGGTCGCCTATCGGGGGCGCGTACTCGACACCCCCGAAGCGAAACAAGCGGCTACCCAAAGCCTGCAAGCCGTATGGCGCGCCGCGGCGGAGTGGCGCATGGCGGAAAGGCAGCAAACCTGCCAGCTACTGGCCGACTTCCACAGCCTCATGACACCCGCGCAATGGGCGCAAGCGGTCAAAACCTATCAGGGTTATCAAAAAGACTTACAAAGTCTCCACTTGGGTGGTTAAGCCCCTGCTCAGGGGTTGATTTTTAACCCCAGCCCTTGAAATGCCATTTTTCGCCCTTATCATTAGCACTCGACGGACTTGAGTGCTAACAATGGCTTGTCGAACTGACAGACCTTGGTCGTTCAGGTTCCGCACCCAGGGCAGAAGCCCCGGGGCAATTTTTATCAACGTCGTTACTCTCTAAGGAGAAATCATGAAACTCACACCGTTGCACGATCGCGTGATCGTTAAGCGTTTGGAAGTCGAAACCAAAACCGCCTCTGGCATTTACATCCCTGACAACGCGGCAGAAAAGCCCGACCAAGGTGAAGTGTTGGCCGTCGGCCCCGGCAAGCGCAACGACAAGGGCGAAATCTCTGCAATGTCCGTGAAAGTTGGTGACCGCGTCTTGTTTGGCAAGTACAGCGGCCAGTCCGTCAAGGTTGACGGCGACGAGCTGTTGGTCATGAAGGAAGACGACCTGTTCGCTGTGGTTTCTTAATTGAACCAACGCGACGATCGCACTTCAGAAAAACACATATTTAAAGGAATTTAGAAAATGGCAGCAAAAGACGTAATCTTTGGCGGCGAAGCCCGTGCTCGCATGGTTGAGGGTGTCAACATCCTGGCCAACGCTGTGAAAGTAACCTTGGGTCCCAAAGGCCGCAACGTGGTGCTCGAGCGCTCATTCGGCGCCCCCACCGTGACCAAAGACGGTGTGTCAGTTGCGAAGGAAATCGAACTGAAAGACAAGTTACAAAACATGGGCGCGCAAATGGTCAAGGAAGTGGCCTCACGCACCAGCGACAACGCCGGTGACGGTACCACCACCGCAACCGTTTTGACCCAGTCAATCGTTCGCGAAGGCATGAAGTACGTTGCCGCAGGCATGAACCCCATGGACCTGAAGCGCGGTATCGACAAAGCCGTTATTCGCTTGATCGAAGAACTGAAGAAGACCAGCAAAGCCACGACGACCAACAAAGAAATCGCACAGGTCGGCACGATCTCCGCAAACTCTGACGAGTCAATCGGCCAAATCATTGCTGAAGCCATGGACAAGGTTGGTAAAGAAGGCGTGATCACCGTTGAAGACGGCAAGTCACTGCAAAACGAGTTGGAAGTTGTCGAAGGTATGCAATTCGACCGTGGCTACCTGTCACCCTACTTCGTGAACTCACCCGAGAAACAGGCTGCGTTGCTTGAGAACCCTTACGTGTTGTTGCACGACAAGAAGATCAGCAACATCCGTGACCTGTTGCCCACATTGGAGCAAGTCGCCAAGTCAAGCCGCCCCTTGCTGATCATTGCCGAAGACGTCGATGGTGAAGCCTTGGCGACTTTGGTTGTGAACACCATCCGCGGTATCTTGAAGGTTGTCGCTGTAAAGGCGCCTGGCTTCGGCGATCGTCGCAAGGCCATGTTGGAAGATATCGCCATCCTGACTGGCGGTAAAGTCATCGCCGAAGAAGTTGGCTTGACACTCGAAAAAGTGACCTTGGCTGACCTGGGTCAAGCCAAGCGCGTTGAAGTGGGCAAAGAAGCCACGATCATCATCGACGGTGCTGGCGACGCAGGCGACATCGAAGCACGTGTGAAGCAAATCCGTGTTCAGATCGAAGAAGCGACCAGCGACTACGACCGCGAGAAGCTGCAAGAGCGCGTGGCCAAGTTGGCCGGCGGTGTGGCGTTGATCAAAGTTGGCGCAGCAACCGAAGTCGAAATGAAAGAGAAGAAAGCCCGCGTTGAAGACGCGTTGCACGCCACCCGTGCAGCCGTTGAAGAAGGCGTGGTTTCTGGTGGTGGCGTGGCTTTGCTGCGCGCCCGTCAGAACGCAGGCGAAATCAAGGGTGACAACGCAGACCAAGACGCCGGTATCAAGCTGGTGTTGAAGGCCATCGAAGCACCGCTGCGCGAGATCGTTGCCAACGCCGGTGGCGAGCCCAGCGTGGTGATCAACAAGGTCATGGAAGGCAAGGGTAACTTCGGCTTCAACGCCGCAAATGACACCTACGGCGACATGATCGAAATGGGTATTTTGGACCCCACAAAAGTAACCCGCACCGCGTTGCAAAACGCAGCCTCAGTTGCCAGCTTGATGCTGACAACCGAGTGCATGGTCTCTGAGACCCCCAAAGATGACGCACCCGCAATGGGCGGCGGCGACATGGGTGGCATGGGCGGCATGGGTGGCATGGGCGGCATGGGTATGTAATACCCCACCGCTCGTCACACGAGCAGTCAACCCGCAGGGCCTCGGCCCTTGCGGGTTTTTTTACGTCTGTTCATCGCGTTTGAATACCTTTGTTGAGGCCTTGTGAACTAAACGATTGTGTACTGATCGGTTTGCTAGTAATGCGTTTTGGGACATCAACGATGCGGTAGAGAAGGTAAACGCCAGCCGAAAAAAATATAGCGAATTAATAACTGCTGCCCTTCGATGTAAGAACGCTCTTTTTCTACGCCGAACGATGTAATAAACCGCGAAATAAATGAACTTTCGCCGGCTTGTAGCCGTGGTGTCTGCTTTTGAAAATTGATTTACGCCCCGTTTTTGGGACGTGTATTTATTTTCATTTTTAGGCAGATCACCGCATGAACCGCAAAGTATTCATCACCCTGGCCATCGGGTTTTTAGTGGCTTTCAACGCACACAGCGCACCAACGGCGAGCGTCGCGCATCAGGCGAATGCAAAGCTTTTATTCAAAGCGAAATTGCGTGCCGCATGGGCCACCGGGCCCGCTCTGGCACCTGATATTTCAAGCCGATTCGCAAAACAGGGCGTCACCACAGACGGCGTCAGTACCGCTTTGGCCTTAGCAGGCGGCGCTAAGGAACTTAACCCCCTTTTAGGGGCATCGCCAAG
>JBMTSM010000185.1:0-4240 GCA_049448275.1 Burkholderiaceae bacterium | reverse complement strand
GCTATTCAACGTTACCGTTCACCCAGCGCCGATTTAGAAACGAAAGTCGCGCGCAGCCTGTCACTGCTTGCGGAGGCGCGAGCGCGCTTTGAGGGGGCATGGACACAAGCCCACAGCCTGGGCGCAGAGGACGTTGTGGTCACGCAGTTGCTGCACATGGCCGGCTGGTTTGACGCTGTGAATCCGGCCCGTGTGTTCGTGCTGAACACGGGCGTACTGCACGCGGAGACGCTGGCCTTGGTGAAGGTGCTCAACCAGCGCTTCAGTATCGAAATCGAAGCTTTCCATCCAGACCCACAACAACTCGTTGCACTGGATTTGGCCGTTGGCGGCAGAGGTATTTTTGAATCAAAGGCCGCCCGCTTGACGTGCTGCGATGTGCGCAAGCTGTTACCCCTGAAGCGTGCGCTCGCGGGCCAAACAGGCTGGGTCACCGGGTTGCGCCGAGACCAGTCGCTTAATCGTGCCGACATTACCCCTCTCGACGACAACCAGACCCCCATAAAACTCAGCCCACTCGCCGACTGGACATTTGGTGATGTTTGGGCATTTATCGAGACCCATCAACTGCCTTACAACGCCCTCCACGATGCCTTCTATCCGAGCATCGGTTGCGAGCCTTGTACGCGCGCGGTCAGCCTTGGCGAAGACTTTCGCGCGGGGCGCTGGTGGTGGGAAACCGAAGACGGTACCTCCGTCGCCAAAGAATGCGGCTTGCACGTCAAAACGACAGGAATTTCATCATGAACGCACGCGTCCCCCACACTGACTCACTGACAACCCTGAGTGATCAACACCTAGACAGCCTTGAGGCAGAAACAATTTATTTATTGCGCGAAGTCGTCGCTAACTTCGAACGCCCCGCACTGCTTTTTTCGGGTGGCAAAGACTCTTTGGTGATGCTGAAGTGCGCTGAAAAGGCCTTTGGTATTGGGCGCCTGCCGTTCCCGCTGCTCATGATTGACACGGGCCACAATTTCCCAGAGGTCACCACGTTTCGAGATCAACGTGCGGCCGAGCTGGGTGCCCAACTCATCGTGCGGCATGTTGAATCCTCGATTGCAAAGGGCACTGTCAGGCTGCGCGATCCCCAGGAGTCGCGTAATGCCTATCAGTCTGTGACTTTGCTTGAAGCAATCGAAGAGTTCAAATTCGATGCACTCATGGGCGGTGCCCGCCGCGACGAGGAAAAGGCCCGTGCCAAAGAGCGTATTTTTTCCCACCGCGACAGCTTCGGCCAATGGCAGCCCAAGTCACATCGTCCTGAACTTTTGCAGTTGTTCAACACGCGTCACCTCCCATCGGATCACTTCCGGGTGTTCCCCATCTCCAATTGGACTGAGCTCGACGTGTGGCAGTACATCGCCCGCGAACGAATCGAGCTGCCGTCCTTGTATTACAGCCACCCTCGAAGTGTGGTTCAACGCAAGGGGCTGTGGGTACCCGTCACGCCGCTCACACCCGCGAAAACGGGCGAGACGATCGAGACTCGTCAAGTCCGATTCCGCACCGTCGGCGATATCACCTGTACCTGCCCAGTTGAAAGTCACGCCGCCAACGCGACTGACATCGTGATTGAGACCTTAGGCGTGACCGTCAGTGAGCGTGGTGCCACCCGCATGGATGATCAAACCTCTGAAGCCTCCATGGAGAAGCGCAAGGCAGAGGGCTACTTTTAAATTTACCAACCCAGCACTCGGCAGCACAGGATTCTCCCAATGAACACACTTAAATTCATCACATGCGGCTCGGTCGATGACGGCAAAAGCACCTTGATTGGTCGTCTGCTGTTAGACAGCAAAGCCATTTTGGCTGATCAATTGGCCAGTGCCTCTCATGCCAATACCAAGGGTGGCACAGCGGATGCCCCTGATCTCGCTGCGTTTACTGACGGCCTGCAGGCCGAGCGCGAGCAGGGCATCACGATCGACGTGGCTTGGCGCTATTTTTCAACCCCCGCCCGGAAATTCATCATCGGCGACACCCCTGGTCACGAGCAATACACGCGCAACATGGTCACAGCTGCCAGTCACGCAGATGCCGCAATTGTGATGGTCGACGCCACAAAAATCGACTGGCAAAGTAGCGACTGCACCCTGCTGCCACAAACCCGGCGGCACACCCTGCTGTTACAACTGCTGCGTGTCCCCACAATCATTTTTGCCGTCAACAAGCTTGATGCCGTGACATCCCCTAACCGAGCCTTTGACACCATCAAGGCGGCACTTCACGCGTTCTGTGTCGCTGCTGGTGTCACGCCAAAAGCCGTTTTACCAGTGTCGGCACTGGCCGGGTACAACGTGGTTAGCAGCGAACCTGGCTGGGCCGACTACCATGGGCCGAGCCTGCTTGAGGTACTGGAGACCCTTGAGCCGACAGAACCGACCCCATCGCTCGGCGCCGAACATACAGCGCACTTTTCCGTCCAATGGGTGGAACGCCCAGAAGGCAACTCATCGACCCATACGGGACGACGCATTTACTGGGGTCAATTGCTTGCCGGCAACCTGCGTGTGGGCGACGAACTCCAGGTACACCCAAGCGGACAAACTGCCCGCATTGCTGATTTGCGCGACACCATAAGACGCGCACTCGCGAGCGAACCTGCCACGGAAAGCCATAGCTACGGCGTGGTGCTTGACCGCGAAATTGATATCTCCCGAGGCGACTGGCTGACGCCCAGCCGCTGCGATCACGCGACGACAGAGATCACTGCGACCGTGGCTTGGCTGGATCAACGCCCCGTGAACATTAGCGATACGTATTGGGCTTTGCACGGACACCGCTGGACAAAAGCGAAGGTTATCGCGATTGACCACCAAATCGATATTCAAACGCTGGCAACAATTGAAACAAATCGCTTGCAAGTCAACGACATTGGCGTCGTGCAGTTAAAGTTTCAAAGTCCGCTTCCGGTGCGGCCATACGACCAACACCGAGGCCTGGGGAGTTTGATTCTGGTCGATCCCAGCACGCATGCGACAGCAGGCGCTGTGATGGCGAAGGCTGTCTCATAACCGGTTGACAGCTTAGGCGAGCGAGTGCATAAATCGCGCATGCCCCAAACCTTAAAACCAGCTTATTGGCCACCCCGAGTCCCCCGTCATTTGCGGGCTCCTGCCACCCCACTAATTGACAACCTATTGACGAGTGCCCGACGCTACCCGGATAAAACCGCCTTGGTTTTTTTGGGACGCAAAACTGCCTACGCGTCACTGCTGCAACAAGTTGAACGCATGGCGGCTTTCATGCAGCAGCATGGCGTGAAGCGCGGCGATCGTGTCTTGCTGTTGATGCAAAATTGTCCGCAATTGGTGATTGCGCATTTTGCAATCTTGCGGGCTGACGCGGTTGTTGTACCAGTCAACCCCATGAACCGTGCACACGAACTAGCCCATACGATTACCGATTCCGGCGCTCGTATGGCAGTTGTAGCCGATGATTTGGCCCCCCATCTGGCTGAGGCAAACAGCCAACTTGATCCGGCACATCGCCTCACACACGTTATCAGTACCCATTATGCGGACGCACTGACAGGCACTGATGAGACGGACTTACCCCTTCCCGCTGCGTGGCGTGACTGGCTAGCCGCCCACGTTCCCTCGCCCAATTGGGACGGCGCTACCGTTCATGAATGGCGTGCAGCGTTGGCCTGCACCGCTACACCCAAGCCTATTGAAAATGGGCCTGACGACTTAGCGATACTGCCGTACACCAGCGGAACGACTGGTGTTCCTAAAGGTTGCATGCATCCGCAACGAACCGTGATGTACAACGCGCATGCGATGAACCTATGGAAACACTTCACACCAGAGAGCATCAGTTTGGTGGCGGTTCCGATGTTCCACATTACCGGATTGGTCATCGGACTACACAGCACGATCGCAGCAGGCGCCACCATGGTCATCCTTCCGCGATGGGATCGTGACTACGGCGGCGCGACGATTCGCCGGTGGCAGGTCACCCATTGGATCAATATTCCGACCATGGTGATCGACTTGCTGGCCAGTCAAAACGCGGATCAATACGATCTTTCTAGTCTGGAGTACATTGGCGGCGGCGGCGCGGCCATGCCGCAAGCCATTGCACAGCGACTGTGGGACCTATACCAACTGCGCTATTGCGAGGCTTATGGTCTCACAGAAACGTGTGGACCGACCCACAGCAACCCATCACACGCAACCAAACAACAGTGCTTGGGGGTGCCGTACATGGATGCCAACGCGATCGTTGTCGATCC
>JBMTSM010000184.1:0-4253 GCA_049448275.1 Burkholderiaceae bacterium | reverse complement strand
TTGGTGCTGTTCTTCCCCGAGTTGACCATGCTGTTCCGTTAATCGACAGCTATGATGCCTTTTCAAGCAGCGCACTGGGTGGTGACACCCGGTGCAGGGTCGGGTGACGCGGTTGCCGCTATGCCAGATGGGGGGGCGCTCCGACTGGCTTTTTTATCGGCAAGCATGGCGCGGGTCACGTGGGTGCGACCTGATGGTTTTCGCGAACCAGCGACTTGGGCCATCGCACCTACCGTTGGAGAAGATGTTCCGTGGCAGGGTCGGCTGCGTGACAGTTTGGCGGGTTTTAGTCGACCGTCCCTAACCGTCAGAAACCCGAGCGTTACTGGCTCAAATTCTGCGCCCTCACTCGAAACGCCCGATTTGCGCGTGGTCCTTGCAACCGGCGTGGCGGGAACACCGCGGCTTATTTGGCAGGCACCGACAACAGGGTACGTTTACATGGCCGACCGCGGCACCAGCGCCTATCTCGCATCGAAGCGCACCGGCGCGATTCGTCACTGTGTGGTGCGCGATCCCGCCGATCGTTATTTTGGTTTGGGTGATAAAAGCGGGCCGCTCAACTTACATGGTCGACGATTGCGTTGTATGGGGCAAGACTCGCTCGGCTACGACCCTCAATCGGGGGATCCACTTTACAAACACTGGCCGTTTTTAATGCAACGCACGCCAGACGGTTTATGGCTTGGTATTTACTATGACACCCTAAGCGCGTGTACCTTTGACCTGGGGTGTGAGCACGACAATTACCACGACTTTTTCAGAACCATCGAAATCGACGATGGTGACCTCGACTACTACATCATGGTGGGCGACTCACCAGCGTCGGTATTGCACCAGTTCATGTCGTTGATTGGAGGCACCCATTTGCCACCCAAGTGGAGTGTTGGTTTTGCCCTGACTGCAATGGGTCTGGCAGACGCACCCGATGCGCAGCAACAACTCACCGCATTCATAGCGGCCTGTGGCGATAACCGGATGCCGATCTCGGCGTTTCACTATGGGTCAGGCTATTCTTCTCGTGGTAAGCAACGCTATGTCTTCAATTGGAACCGCGATAAGTTTCCAGACCCAGAAGGGATTAACCGCAGTTTCCAGGAGGCCGGTATGCGGTTGGTGGCCAATATCAAGCCGTGCTTACTCGACGATCATCCGGCCTATCAAACGGTACGTGATGCCGACGGTTTTATCAACAACCGAAGCACCGGGGAACCCGTTGTTGAGCCATTTTGGGATGGCAATGGCGCGTACCTCGATTTCACCAAGCCACAAGCGGTGCAATGGTGGCAGAGCGGCTTACGTCAGCAGATCCTTGAAAAGGGGATTGACAGCGGCTGGAACGACAACAATGAGTACGCTATCCAGTCTGAGGATGCGGTCTCGAATTTGTGGGGTCAGACGGGACCGATTCATCGCAGTCGACCACTGCACGCGTTGCTCATGACGCGCGCGACATTCGAGGCGCAAATCGCTTACGCGGCCGAGACTGGCAAGGACGAAGCGGTCTACACCATCACCCGTGCCGGCCCGCCCGGTTTGCAGCGGTACGCGCAAACCTGGTCTGGTGATAACACCACCAGTTGGGAAACCTTAAAGTGGAATATTCGGACAGGGCTGCAGATGTCGTTGTCCGGTATGTTTAACGTAGGCCATGACGTAGGGGGCTTCTTCGGTCCGTCGCCGGAGCCTGAGTTGTTGGCGCGATGGGTACAGGCCTGTGCGCTCAATCCACGCATGGTCATGAACTCGTGGAAGCCTGATGGCAAAAACAACTTGCCTTGGATGCACGATTCAGTGACCGACGACATTCGCGCGGCATTGAATCTGCGTTACCAATTGATGCCGTACCTTTGGGCTTGTTTCGAACGTGCTTGTCAGTCCCATCAACCGATTATTCGACCGACGTTTTTCAACTTCCCTAACGATGAGGGGTGTTTTGCTGACTGCGACGATTTCATGCTGGGCGACGATGTATTGGTTGCCCCCGTGGTCGAAAAGGGTGCTCAGACCCGTGCCATTTATTTGCCCAAGCCGCCAGATGGGGGGGCGTGGGTTGATTTTTATGACCGCAGCGTCTATCCCGGCGGGCAATTCGTGACACGCCCCGCTCCGATCGGGCGGTTGCCGCTCATGGTGCGGCAGGGAGCCCGCATACCTGTTGCTGTGCCGCCATCAGGGCAGCTGCCACGCCATGACGACCCCGTGACCGACATGCTCGAATTTTGACCATGTTGCTCACCCAAGAGGTTCTTTTTTATTTGGCAGTCATCTTTTTATTGGGTGGCTTGGTTAAGGGGGCCGTGGGGTTTGGCTTGCCGACCATTGGTATTGGCTTGGGCGCTATGGTGGTGGACATTCCAACGGCCATGCTCTTGGTGGCTGTGCCTACCGTGCTCAGCAACGCGTGGCAGATCGCGGTGAATGGCCAAGTTCGGCAAACGGCTCGCCGGGTCTGGCTCTTCTTGGTGGCATCCGTCGCGTTCATTCCGTTGGGAATAGCCGTCTTGATCCACGTACCTGAATGGCCCTATGAGCGCTTGTTAGGGCTCGTCATCTTGGTTTACAGCCTGTGGTCGCTGCGAGGCAAGGATTGGATTTTGCATCAACCTGAAAGCCGCTGGCTTGCTGTGTTGTTCGGGAGTATCAATGCATTCATCACGGGCATCACCGGTTGCTTTTCTGTTCCCGGCGTGATGTATCTGCGTGGTCTGGGTTTGAATAAAGCCAACTTGCTAGGCGCTATGGGGTGGCTTTATCTGCTCTCCGCGCTGACCATGAGTGCCTCACTCGCCGCTTTCGGTCATGCCACGATGGCCTTGAATGGTTGGTCGATCGTAGCGTGTCTGCCTGTTACCTTGGGCCTGATGTTGGGAACGCTGATACAAAGGCGGTTGTCAGAGGCCGTTTTTCGCAACGTGTTTTTGTGGGCCTTCGCCGTCATCGGCGTTGTCCTGCTCGTGTGGTCTTAGGCAAAGACCTCCGCGTCTGCTAACAGGGGCGCATCGGCGTCTTTGGCTGCCAGTTGCGGCTGAATATCAGCTGGCCAGGCGATACCCAGCGCCGGGTCTGACCACCGTAAACTGCGTTCGTGCGCGGGGTACCAATAGTCAGTGGTTTTGTAGAGGAAGTCTGCGCTCTCGCTCAGCACTAAAAAACCGTGCGCGAAGCCGGGCGGTACCCACAGTTGTTGGTGTTTCGCGGCATCCAAACGCAGGGCTACGGACTGACCGAAGCGGGGAGAGCTCCGACGAATGTCCACAGCGACGTCGAGTACGGTACCTGAAACGACCCGAACCAGCTTGCCTTGCGGGTGCTCGATTTGGTAATGAAGCCCGCGCAAGACGCCTCGGCTTGAGCGACTGTGGTTGTCTTGCACAAAGGTCACATCGATGCCTGTGCTGACAACAAAGTCGCGTTGGTTGAAGCTTTCAAAAAAGAAGCCGCGCGCATCGCCAAAAACCTTGGGTTCAAGGATTTTGACTTCGGGCAGGGCGGTCGGCGTGACGGTGTAGGGCATGCACTTATTTGATGAGGTTGAGCAGGTATTGGCCGTAGGCGTTCTTGCCTAACGGTTCTGCTAATTTTTGAAGCTCAGCGGCGGTAATCCAACCCTGGTTGTAAGCAATTTCTTCGGGACAGGCGACTTGGAGGCCCTGACGCTTTTGCAGTGTTGCGATGAAGCTGCTGGCCTCCAGCAGACTGTCATACGTGCCGGTGTCCAACCACGCAAATCCGCGACCCATGATTTCAACTTGTAATTCACCTTGTGACAAATACCGTTGGTTGACTTCGGTGATCTCCAACTCGCCTCGCGCAGAGGGTTTGATTGATGCCGCGATGTCACAGACTTGTTCATCGTAAAAGTACAGGCCGGTAACCGCGTAATTACTCTGTGGTTTTGCTGGTTTCTCCTCGATGCTGACGGCGCGTTGATGGGCATCGAATGTGACCACACCATAGCGTTCAGGGTCGTGAACGTGATACGCGAATACCGAGGCACCGCGCGTACGCGTCGTGGCACTGGCTAATTGCTTTACCAGGTCATGTCCGTAAAAAATGTTGTCACCCAAGACAAGTGCGCTGGGTTGTTGATTGACGAACGACTTCCCAATGATGAAAGCCTGCGCCAAACCATCAGGGCTGGGTTGTATCGCGTACTGAATGGACATACCCCATTGGGAACCATCACCCAGCAGGTCCGAGAAGCGCGGCGTATCTTGGGGGGTACTGATGAGCAAAACCTCGCGGATACC
>JBMTSM010000183.1:0-4295 GCA_049448275.1 Burkholderiaceae bacterium | reverse complement strand
GCAGCGGCCCAGCGTCGTTGTACGGCGGCGGCTGGGTGGCGATAACGGTTGCGATACCCCGCCTGCGCGACCACCCAATCAGGACGCAGGGCATCAAGCCATTCAACGCTGTTGGCACTTTGACTACCGTGGTGACTGGCCATCACCAAGCGGTTCGCGGCCCCCACGTGTTGCCATTGCCCCATTGCCAAGGCGTCAGCACGCCGGGACAGGACCGCCACCTCGGCCGCTTGCGTCATGTCACCCGTGAGCCAAATCGCCTGCGCCGCATTACTGACTCGCAACACACACGATAGACCGTTGCGTCGCTTGGGCACATCCGCCAACCACACGGGCTTGAGGCCGTCACCAAAGGTTGCAGGCGCTGGGCTCATCACCTCAAACAACACACCATCCCACACCCATTGCACGCCCGCTTGACAAGCCGTCCACGACGGTACCGGGCTCGCCAACGGGTATGGCAAATCAGTGGCGGGAAACGTCGCCAGTACATCAGCCGTTCGGGCTGCGGGTGACGCCATTAGCGCGGTCGCGCCCCCCACGTGATCGGTGTCTGCATGGCTCAACACGACCCGATTCAACCGGGTCTGGTTGCGTGAAAGGTAAGGCAACAGTACCCGCTCACCCACGTCGTAGCCACTGCGATAGCGGGCTCCTGCATCAAACAATAACGTGTGCGTCGCGGTGCGGACCAAAATGGCACTGCCCTGCCCAACATCAAAAGCCAAGGCCTCAAATTCGTTCACAGGCGGGCGCGCTGGCGTGTACATCGCAACTGGCAGTAACACGGCAAACATAAGCGCTTGGCCTGCGCGGTGCGGCCATTGCATGGCCAACATCAACCAAGCGGCGATCGCGATCGCCAAGGGCAGCGGCAAAGCAGCGGGTTGCCACAACCCAAGCGGCGCCGCCGCTGCCCACGCCAGCCCCTCGAAAAACAATTCACCCGACCAAACCAGTGGTGCCACCAACGCATCGGTAAGCACCGAGGCGAATGCAAACGGCAAAACCAGAAACGTCACCCACGGTATGGCAAGCAAATTAACGACCAGCCCTACCCACGCCACTTGACTAAAAAAGAGCCATGTCAGAGGAGCCAACACCAGCGTCAAGCGCCACTGCACGCGCAACACATCCCACGCGCGTTGCAAGATGCCCCCTTTGCCCACCCCTTCAGTCACCCGCCGGTCGCTGAACAGCGTCGCCACCGCAATGAAGCTCAGCCAAAACCCCGGGCGTACCAGCCCCCACGGCTCGATCAATAAAACCAATGCCATGGCCAGCAGCCACACCCACCACCACGGCCATCGCACGCCCAACAGCTTCAGGCCAATGAAACAACCCAGCATCACCACCGTGCGCTGCGCCGGCAAGCCCCAGCCAGCGAACGCCGCATACGCGGTTCCCAACAACAGGGCGCCCAACCCCGCCCAAACCGCCTGCCTGACGCGGCCGATCTGCGGCACGCCAAGGCTGACTGCACCCCGCCACAACGCGCCAAAAACACCCGCAGCAACCCAAGCGAACAAGCTGATGTGCAAGCCCGATATGCTGACCAAATGGGCAACACCCGTGAGCCGAAACAACGTCCAATCGTCGCGCTGAATGGCGGCTTGGTCACCTACGGTCAATGCGGCGGCAAGTCCGGCGACACGTGGTGAAGCCGCCAGCCGATCCAACACCACCTGCTGCGCCGACGCACGCAAACGCACCCATGTGTGGCTATCGCTCGCCTCTTGCCGAGGTGCGGGTGATGACCGAATGTAGCCCCGCCCGGTCATCCCCTCGGCCCACGGCGCCAAACGACTGTCGCGCCCACCCGGGTTGCGCAAGGCGTGAATGGCTTTGAGGCGAACCGTCCAGGTCCAGCGTGAACCGGCAGTGATTTCAGTGGGTGCTACGGTGTGGCGACCACTGTAGTGGGCCAGTTGCAAACGAACCGGCCACGGCACCCACTGCCCCGCTGTATCTCGGCGTTGCGACACCGCAAAATCAAACCTGACCGAGCGGCCATCGGCAGCCAAGACTGGCAGCGACACCACGTTACCCCGAAGGCGCAGATCGATCCCCGTCATATCCAGTGGCACGCTCGCCGCATTTCGAAGGGCGCCCTGTACGCCTGCGTTCACAAAGCCCAAACCAAACACGGCGCATAAAAGCCAAACCGCTTGGCGCGTGCGCCCTCGGTCACGCCACAACCCAAGACCACAAACGCCTGTGAATACCGCCCCCAGCAACACATACGTCGTGAGGTCGTAAAGGCTGGACTGCGCAACCACGGCAGCCGTGCCAATGATGAACGCGGGCGCGATCAATCCAAAGGTTCTTCGTGCAGATCGCTCGGGGGGCTGGGGCGTCACTTGGGGCAAAGGCCCTCCTCTCCCCTAGAATTAAGCGCTATTTACAGGAGATACCTATGAGTGTTTACGATCGACTTCAAGCATTGAGCATTGAATTACCACCCGTTGCGGTGCCTGCTGCGGCCTACGTGCCTTTCGTGCAGTCTGGCCAACTGGTGTTTTTGAGCGGACACATTGCAAAAAAGAATGGCGCGCCTTGGGTGGGCCAATTGGGCACCGACACCGATACCGCGACCGGCCAGCAAGCGGCACGCGCCGTCGCCATCGATCTCATGGGCACGCTGCATGCGGCCACAGGCGGTGATTTAAACCGCGTCAAGCGCATCGTGAAAGTGATGAGCCTTGTCAACTCGGCCCCCACCTACACCGAACATCACCTCGTCACCAACGGCTGCTCGGAACTGCTGGGCGAGGTATTCGGCCCCACCGTCGGCGCACATGCGCGCAGCGCCTTCGGTGTAGCGCAGCTCCCGATGGGGTGCTGCGTTGAAATCGAAATGATCGCCGAGCTGAATTAACGTACGGTCACGGTGATCTCGCCGATCCCATCGACCCGACCGTTCATCACGTCACCTTTGACCACGGCGGCCACACCCTCTGGTGTGCCCGTCATGATCAAGTCGCCGGGCTCCAACGCCTCATATTGAGACAGTTGCGCAATTGACTCGGCGACCGACCAAATCAATTGGTCAATATTCGATGACTGGCGCGGCTGCCCGTTCACCGTCAAGGCAATCGTGGCGCTGCTGGGGTGGCCGATCTCGCTCACGGTACGCAGCGTGCCGATGGGTGCCGACTCGGCAAACGCTTTACCAAACTCCCAAGGGCGGCCCTTGTCTTTGGCTTCCCCCTGCAAGTCGCGGCGCGTCATATCGAGGCCGACCGCGTAGCCGTACACGTGGTTTAAAGCATCCGCCACGCTGATGTCACGCCCACCTTTGCCAATAGCCACCACCAGTTCAATCTCGTGGTGCAGGTTTTTAGTCATGGGGGGATAGGTCATGGCCTGCGGCGTGCTGGCATCGATGATGGCTTGTGGCGGCTTCATGAAAAAGAACGGCGCCTCGCGTGTGGGATCTTTGCCCATCTCAATGGCATGCGCGGCGTAGTTCCGCCCCACGCAAAAAATACGGTTGACGGGGAAACGCTCCGTCTGTCCAGCGATAGCCAAGCTACGCGTCGCGGCGGGCGGGAAACAAAAGCTCATGGAGACTCCGATCAATTTGATGATTTGAAACAACGACTCGTGCTGATATTACGAGAAAACCTTTGGTGAAGCTGTCAGGAGCGCTAACATCAGGCAGACTTTTTTTACCGAGCCATTTAAGCCACCATGCGCGGCAACAGTACCAGCACCGCCTATATTCGCCCCAGCTTGAATGCAATCGCGGTCCCCATCGTCGGTGAATTTCTGCTCGGCATCAGCGTCGCCATGTGCGGCCTGTACCTGGCCTCACAGACCTCCGATGCCGCCGCCGGCGCCTTTGGCCTGACCCAACAAGTCCAAGAATCCCTCGCTGTTTTATTCCGTATTTTGGCCATCGGCGTGGGCATTGGCGTCACCCAACAACTCGGAAGTAACAACATCGCCGCGGCCAAGGCCACCGCGCTCGGCGGCTTGGGTGCCAGCACGTGGGTGGGTGTCATAGCGGCGTTGTGGATGATGTTCGGTAATGGCGTTACATTGAGCGCGCTCAACGCACCCGATGCAGTCAGGCCCATCGCCACAACCTACATGATCTTGTTGGCACCGGCCTTGATCCTCGATGCCTACAACCTCAGCATGGCGTCCTACCTGCGCGCCAATTTGCTGGCCAAAGAATCCTTCATGGTGATGGTGGTCATGCACGGCACCCACCTGCTATTGGCTTGGCTACTGATGCTGGGTTTTTGGGGGTGGTCAGGCATGGGGCTCAACGGCTACGCCATCGCCTT
>JBMTSM010000182.1:0-4329 GCA_049448275.1 Burkholderiaceae bacterium | reverse complement strand
CGTGTCTACACGACCGCCGAGAAGATGCACATGGTTGACGGCCGCCTTGACGACAGCCTGATTCATACGCTCACCCAGACGTTGGCGCGCGAAGCCATTCTGATGGACATGGAGTCGATTCGCAAAGCCCACCAAACGGCGATTTCGGCGGTTTTATTTGGCGCGATGAGCGGTGCCAATGTATTGCCGTGGTCTGTAGAGGCTTGCGAGGCGGTCATCACCGCTTCTGGCAAAGGTGTGGCTGCCAGCCTCGCTGGTTTCCACGCGGCACGGCAGCGCGCGCTGGACGCAAAAAATGCCGTTACCGTTGAACAGCCGACATCCCCCGCACAGCTCCAATTGGCGGAGGTTTGTACGCTCGGTGAGGCCCGCTGCCTTGACTATCAGGATGCTGCGTATGCGGCTGAATATCGACGCCTGGTGTCACAAGCTTGCGCGAGCCAAGTGATGAGTGATGAGTTGACGGCGGTGTGGACAGAGGGGGCTCGCCACTTGGCGCTTTGGATGTGTTACGAGGACTTAATCCGAGTCGCAGATCTCAAGACCAAGCCCGAGCGGATCGCTCGTATTCGGACCGAGGCACAGGCAAGGGATGGTCAATTGGTGCGTGTGACCGAGCACTTTAAACCGGGTATCGAGGAGATCGCATCGGTTTTGCCGCAACGCTTGGGGCGGCTGTTGATTCAAAAAACCAGTGAACGGCAGAAGAAGAAATTTCAATTTGGATTGCACGTGCGTTCCACCAGTTTATGGGGCTACCTGATGCTGCGTGGTTTGGCTCGCATGCGGCCGTTGAGAAGACGCAGCCTGCGTTACCACGAAGAGGCAACCGCTCGCCACGCGTGGTGGGAGGCCATGCGCGAATTGGCGCCTAAATCGCCCACATTTGGACTGGCGCTGGCCAGTCTGCCACAGGTCCTGAAGGGGTACGGCGACACCCAAAAACGAGGCAGAGAAAACTACGATCGGTTGTGGCGCAACTGTGTTGAGCCCGCGCTGACGGCTTCAGAGGGTTTAGATGCAGCGGGAAAGAAGTTAGATGAAGCCATCAAGGCCACGCTTTCGAATCCTGATGCCCATGTGGCGCCTTCGTCGCAGTCTCAGCCAATTCGATGGTTCAAACAGGTCCCTAATGAGCCGTGATAACTTTTTTAGAAGAAAATAAAAAGGGTAATCCCCGCTGCGGAAAGTGCGCTAAACCTATTTAATATCGGTTGCACTTTTGATTTGTAAGATTTTTTAACGTGCTAGAAAGAAGGAGACAGACAGATGAAAATTTCCAACCGTTTGAAGCGTACCGCGTTGCTCACCAGCCTCGCCCTGAGTGCGTCATTTGCCGCACAGGCAGCCGATGCGCCCGTCGAGTTAAGGTTTGCACACTGGGTGCCTGCCCAGCACGCTTTGGCCCGACTCGGCATCATCCCTTGGGGTAAGTCGATTGAAGAGGCCTCTGGCGGCACCATCAAAGTCAGCATCTTCCCCGCTCAACAGTTGGGTAAGGCGCCTGACCACTACGACATGGTTCGCGATGGTATTGCAGACATGGCCTTTGTGAACCCCGGCTATCAAGCGGGACGGTTCCCCATTTTTGCCGCAGCCGAGCTGCCCTTCATGTTTCAGAAGCCCGGCCCTGCCTCGGCTGCAGTCGATCGTTGGTACAGCAAGTACGCGACGACCGAAATGAAGGATGTCAAAGTTTGCTTGGCACACCTGCACATCGGCACCATTCACTCGAAGAAGCCGATTACCTCACCCGATCAAATTCGTGGCATGAAGATTCGCCCAGCGAACGGTACAGTTGCCCAGATGGTCAACGTATTGGGCGGCTCAGCCGTCCAGGTGTCAGCGCCTGAGTCGCGCGACGCGTTGTCCAAGGGTATTGCGGATGCGATCACGTTCCCTTGGGAGTCGATTTTGAGCTTCAAGATTGACAAGGTCACAACCTACCACACCGACATGCGTCTATACGCTGCGGCGTTTGTCTGGCCCATGAACAAGGCTTGGTACGACAAATTGAGCGCGAATCAAAAGAAGGTGATGGATGACCACTGCAACAACAAGTGGGCAGCCAAGATTGGCGCGGACTGGGGTGACTATGAAGATGCGGGCCAGAAAAAGTTCGCTTCGATGAGTGATCACACCATCGTGCCGCTGACGGCTGATCAGGTCAATGCATGGAAAACGGCCACACGCCCCGTGTATGACCAGTGGGAAGCCAGCATGAAGAAGATCGGACTTGACGGTAAGCAAGTACTGTCTGAGTTGAAAGAGTGATTGAGTCAACCAGTCCAAACTGAAAGGGTACCTAATGAAACGTTTGCTCGCCGCTACCGAGACAACTGCGGCATTTTTCCTGCTGCTGATTGCACTCCTCACGGCGAGCAACGTTTTTGTTAGGTATGTTTTTGGTTTCCAAATCCCCGATTGGTTTGATGGCGCGAGCATGCTGCAAGCCATTGCGCTGTCTTGGGGATTTGCGTTGGCAACTTATTACGGCAGTCATATTTGTGTTGACTTGTTTTGGGAGCTGAGCAGTCCAGCCACCAAACGCCGCATTGATTTATTTGCAACTGCACTCACGCTCGTATTTTCCATCGCGATGGCGTGGATGATGTGGGTGAAATCGTTGAACACCGGCGGCCAGACCACCATGGATCTTTTGCTGCCCCTAGATTGGTTCTTTATTCCCGCTTCGTTTGGTCTATCTGTAGGTGCGGTGCTTTGCGCGCTCCGGTTGGTGAAACTGTGGCGCGGTGAGGCTGAGGATTTGATGCCCGAGGAAATGGCTTAAATGGAACGTGAACTCTTAGTCATATTGGGCTTTTCGGGGATGTTTGGCCTCATGGCCTTGCGCGTCCCCGTGGCGATTGCAATGGGTGTCACAGGCATAGCGGGCTTTGGCGCCGTTGCCGGTTGGATGCCTGCGATCAACTTATTGGCGAACGTGCCGCTGTCCGTCATCACGGATTACAACCTCAGCGTGATTCCGATGTTCGTTTTGATGGGCGCATTTGCGTCGTACGGCGGCATGAGTCGGGAGTTGTACGAGGCGGGCCGCACGTGGCTGGGTCACTTCAGAGGGGGCTTGGCGTTGGCCTCGGTTTTCTCGTGTGCTGGTTTTGCGGCGATCAATGGATCGTCTGTCGCAACGACCGCGACCATGACCCAAATTGCCCTGCCAGAGATGCGACGCGGTGGGTATGACGCTGGCCTATCGGCGGGCATGATCGCGGCGGGTGGTACTTTGGGGATCATGATTCCGCCCTCGGTCATCTTCGTGCTCTACGGGATCATGACTGAAATTGAGATCACCGAGCTCTTTGCTGCTGGGGTGATTCCCGGGCTCATGGCGGTTGTGTTTTACAGCCTGCTCATTTCTTACCTCTCCAAGAAATACCCGCACCTGTTGCCGCGTGGCGGGAAGTTCACTTGGGCCGAGCGTTGGCATTCGGTGCGAGGTCTCTGGGCGATTTTCTTTTTGTTCCTGATGGTTTTAGGCGGCATCTACTCGGGCATCTTCACGGTGCAAGAGGCTGCAGGCGTTGGCGCGATTGGCGCTTTGGTGATCGGGGTGATTCGGGGGCAACTCAGGATGCCTGAAATCCGTGGGGCCTTGGTCCAGGCGCTGCGCGTGTCATCAGCGATCATGCTGATCGTTATTGGCGCCTACTTGTTTGGTTATTTTTTAACGGTCACGCAGTTCACGCAAAACGCCGTTGAGTTTTTGGTAGGGCTACCGATCGGTGCATATGGCGTGTTGACCCTCATCATGCTGTGTTACCTCGTGCTTGGTGCCGTGATGGATGAGTTGGCCATGCTGCTATTAACCGTCCCCATCGTGGTCCCGGCGATCGTTGCGCTTGGTTTTGACCCGGTTTGGTTCGGCGTCATTTTGGTTATGGCTGTGACCTTGGGTTTGATCAGCCCGCCGGTGGGAATGAATGTGTTCGTGATCAACAGCATCGCGCGTGATGTTCCCTTGGTGTCGATTTACAAGGGCACGCTGCCGTTCATCTCAATGGACATCATTCGGTTGATCATCCTGTGTGCGTTCCCCGCGCTGTCCCTGTGGTTGCCCGGCATACTGACTTAGTGATTTGGTACCTGAACCCGCGATGACACCCAATACCTTACCCAAGCCCGAGTTAACCCACGCCTTTGACGTGGCCGTCACGATTGCGCCGCCAATCGAGATCGGACAAACGCCAGCCGGACGTCGCCGCATCATTCCCATTACTGGGGGCGTTGTAGATGGACCCAGTGGCAAGGGGCGGGTGCTAGCGGGTGGCGCGGACTACCAATTGATCGTCGCCCAAGATACGCAGGCGC
>JBMTSM010000181.1:0-4354 GCA_049448275.1 Burkholderiaceae bacterium | reverse complement strand
CGATCGACGAGATAGGTTTTGATGCTGGCATCGTCCATGCCATCGACGATGAGTGTTCTGACCTCTTCACGCAGATCGTTGGCCAACTCCGCGCGCGAGGATGCCAGCGACTCGTTTTGACAGACGAGGCAGCGTAACTCTTCAGAGATGTGATTCAAACGTTGCTCAACTTGTGGGTCTTTCGCCATTGGCTGGGCTTCACCGGCGGTCGATAGACTACAGATTAGCAGTGACGCTGCCAGGCTAATTCTCAGTAGCAGGCGATGAAGCTGAGGATGAAACAGACCTTGAGGCTGCGTGAGTGGTCGATGCATATCAGCCTCCCGCCGCAGTGAGCTGTTTGACCAAAGGCAAAATTCGGTCTTGCAGAATCTCGGGCGTAAGTACCCCAATCTGTTTGTATCGGATCACACCGGCCTGATCGATCAGGTAAGTCTCTGGTACGCCGTAGACACCGTAGTTGATCCCCACCCGTCCATCCAAATCAAATGCAGTTGCGACATAGGGGTTGCCGTAACGTTGAAGCCAAGTGCCCCCTTTTTGGCGCGCCAAGGCCAGCTGTCCCTCTGCATCTACAGCAACGCCTTGCGGTCTGTCTTGCACTTGAACTTCTTTGTAATTCAGGCCGACGATAGGGAGTTGGTTGGCGCGTGAAAATGCAACCAACAAAGGGTGCTCTTGGCGGCAGGCCACACACCATGTGGCCCAGACGTTCAGCATCCAGACTTGTCCGCGCATACGCTGGGGGGAGAAGGGCGGTGCGGCAGGGTCTAGTGTGGCGAGTTCAAAAGCGGGCGCAACGCGTCCCACTAACGGTGACGGAATCTCTTTGGGGTCACGCGTCAGGCCAATGGCCAAGAACGCGATCAGTACCATGAACAGTCCCAAGGGAATGAGGAATTTTTTCATAGCGTGGGCCTTCGCTATCCGGTCTGCCGGGTGCTACCTTTGCGGTAACGCCGATCGCTGATTGAGAATAGACCGCCGAGTACCATGAGGACGGACCCACCCCACAACCATGACACAAAGGGCTTGTAGTACACCCGCATGCTCCACTGCGGTGCGCCCCCTTGAATGGGGTCACCCAGTGCCACATACAGATCGCGGAACCAACCGTAATCAATGGCGGCTTCTGTCATGGGCATGGCGGAAGAGAAGTACTTACGCTTCTCAGGCTCAAGGACTTCGATCACACGACCATCTTGTGACACCTCTACCGATGCGCGCAGTGCCTTGTAGTTGGGGCCATCTGCGATGGCAACATCCGTCAATTGAAAACGGTAGTTTGAAAGACTGACCGTATCGCCAATCGACATGCGCACGTCACGCTCCTCTTCGTAGCCTTTGACAAACGTGATCCCGACGACAATCACCGCGATCCCTAAGTGCGCCAAATGCATACCCCAAAACGACGGCGCGATGCGGCCGGGTTTTTGCAAGCGCGCAATAATTTGTACACATAAACCAACGACGACCCATGCGGCTAGAGCGCTGCCCATGCCGCTGAGCCACGTGCCACGATCGGTGAATAGCCAGACAGCTGCACCGGTTGCGATGGCCGCGATGGCTGGGATGCGCATGTCGTAAGCCAACGCACGCAGTCGGTTTTCACGCCAGTGTGCAATGCCCCCCGGCACCATTAAGAAAATAACGGGCACCATCAATGGCACAAATACCGCGTTGAAGTAGGGCGCGCCGACCGACAGCTTGCCGAGGTTGAGTGCATCAATGATGAGGGGGTAAATGGTGCCCAGCAGCACTGCGGCGGTGGCAACGACCAGCAGCACACTGTTGGTCAGGAGCAGAGACTCTCGCGATACCAAACCAATGTCACCGCCCAACGTGGCTTTGGGCGCGCGCCAAGCAAACAACATGAGAGAGATGCCGACCACCAGCGCCAACAAGATCAAGATAAAGATACCCCGCTTGGGGTCGTTAGCGAAGGCATGTACAGAGGTCAGTACACCGGAACGAACGAGGAAGGTCCCGAGTAGGCACAGCGAAAACGCACCGATGGCCAGCAGCACAGACCACGCTTTGAAGCCACCGCGCTTATCGGTCACCATGAGTGCGTGGATCAATGCGGTGCCAAACAGCCAGGGCATGAGGGAGGCGTTCTCGACCGGGTCCCAAAACCACCATCCGCCCCAGCCCAGTTCGTAATACGCCCACCAGGAGCCCAGTGCGATGCCGGTCGTCATGAAGACCCAAGCGACGACGGTCCAAGGCCGAGACCAGCGCGCCCATGCGGCGTCCATGCGTCCGGATAACAATGCCGCGACCGCGAAAGCGAACGCCACAGAGAAACCGACGTAGCCCATGTACAGCATGGGGGGGTGAATGACCAATCCCGGGTCCTGCAGCAACGGATTCAAATCCCGACCGTCTGCAGGGGCTGGCAAGAGACGCTCAAAGGGACTGGACGTGAAAAGAATGAAGAGTAAAAAGCCGACAGCAATCAGCCCCAAGACGGAGATGACGCGTGCCACCATGGCCAACGGCAGGCGATCCGAGAACAGGGCGACGGCGACGGTCCAGCCTGACAGCATCAGTACCCATAGCAACAGCGAGCCTTCATGTCCGCCCCATACACTGGCAATTTTGTAAGGCAGCGGCAACAAAAGATTCGACTGCCCGGCGATGTAGCGCACAGAGAAGTCGTTCGTGACTGCAGCGTAGGTCAGGATGCCGTAGGCCAATGCGATCAGAGTGAATTGCAGCAGTGCGGCAGGGCGTGCGGCGTTTTGCCATCGCCTGTTGTCACGCAGGGTACCCGCCAGCGGCAGCGTGCCTTGAATAAAGGCCACGCAGGTCGCGAGGATCAGGGCGAAGTGGCCAAGTTCAACAATCATTCGGGTGCCCTTTGAGCGATGGGCGTGGCCCCGCTAACTTGACCGCTTTTTGCAGCAGCCGCTTGATCAAGCGCGTGTTGCGCCTCTGGTGGCATGTAGTTCTCGTCGTGCTTTGCGAGGACCTCCGAGGCGGCAAATCCCCCTGTCTTAGAAAGCTGACCTTGCGCAACCACGCCCTTACCCTCTTTGAAGAGGTCGGGCAAGATGCCGGTGTAGCTGACTGGTACTTCATGCGCGAAATCAGTGACGATGAAGGCCACGTTCTCGCCATCTTTTTTGAGACTGCCCGCTTTAACCATACCGCCCACGCGGAAGGTTTGTCCTTTCGGCGCCTCGCCTTGATAAACCTGTGAGGGTGAAAAGAAGAAGACCAAATTACTTTGAAAGGCATTCAGGATGAAGACACCCGCCGCTGCGAGCATGAAGATGCCAGCGGTGATCCAGAGCAGTCGTTGGTGTCGAGGTTTCATCATGCCCATTCGTTCGTTGCAGCTGCATCAAGCGCCGCTGTTGTTTGCAGTTGTCTAATGGCCTGTCGCTGCGCGTGTTTTGCCCACCACGCCTCGCCAATCATCACTAAAGCGGTCATGCCGAAGCTGCCCCACACGTATAGACCGTAACCGCCCATCGCCCAAAAGGCAGACGCACTCTCCCAAATCATTTGGTGCCTCCGTTTGTGACCATCGCGACATCGGGCAATGTACGTACCCACTTGGCGTCACGTTCGCGATGCAAAATGATGCCGCGCACTCGGTATAAGGCCATCGCAATGGTGTACAGCCAGAAAGCAAGGGCCATGACGAGCATGGCAGTCAGCATGGTTTGTTCCATGCTGGAGCCGCGACTGAGTGATACCGATGCGCCTTGGTGGAGGGTGTTCCACCATTTCACAGAGAAGTAAATAACGGGAACGTTCAATGCGCCGACCAAGGCGAGAATGCCGCCTGCTTTATCGGCACGGCGTGGGTCCTCAATCGCATTCGTCAAGGCGATATAGCCGAGGTACAAGAAAAATAAAATCAGCTCCGATGTGAGTCGTGCATCCCACACCCACCAGGTGCCCCACATGGGCTTACCCCACAGTGCGCCGGTCCACAGCGATAAGAACGCGCAGATCGCGCCCGTGGGGGCCAGCGCGCGGCACATCATCCCTGATAACCGCGTGTTGAGCGTGAGCCCCAATAGGGCCCAGAATGCCATGGCGAGGTAGATGATCATGGACATCCAAGATACTGGCACGTGTACGAAGATGATGCGGTAGCCCTCACCCTGTTGAAAATCGGTGGGTGCCACAAAGAAGCCCAGCCACAAGCCCCAGAGACCCAAACCCGCCGCGCCCAGCGCAAACCATGGCCAAAGCCGACCTGCCAACGGATAAAAGTGTTGGGGTGAGGCGTAGTGGTAAAAAAACTTGGACAGCATAGGCTTGTGGATATTTATGACTCAAGTGCCAAGCGCAACGCGGCGGCACTGGCCCAAGGACTGAGAACAGCGGCGATCAG
>JBMTSM010000180.1:0-4386 GCA_049448275.1 Burkholderiaceae bacterium | reverse complement strand
ATTCGATTGGGGCGAATCTCGTTACGACAACGTGGTCGGTATCTTTTTTCAATTTGCTGGGCCCGACGAGCGTCGGGTCATTTTTGAGCGCATTGATCGCTGCCTGAAGCCCGGAGGTGTGGTGCTGATCCAAGGTTATGGCCTGGAGCAGCTGCAGTTCAATACTGGGGGGCCGGGTCGACTGGCGCACCTCTACTCTGACACATTGCTGGCCAATGCATTCCCGGATTACACGGTATTGGACAGCCGGACCTACGTGGCAGAGTTGTCGGAAGGGAAGGGCCATGCCGGGCCCTCCGCTCTAGTGGGCTTTGTCGCCAGAAAGCGCTGACATTACGGCGAACAGGTCTGATTTACCCTCAAAGCCGATACCGGGTAGTGCGGGTAAGAATACATGCCCATCTTCTACACGGGTTCCGTCGGGAAAGCCACCAAAGGGCTGGAACAAGTCAGGGTATGACTCGTTACCGCCCAACCCCAAACCTGCTGCGATGTTAAGTGACATTTGATGCCCGCCATGGGGAATGCAGCGGGTTGCGGACCAGCCATGTGTTTTCAGCATGTCCAGTGTGCGCAGATACTCCACCAGTCCGTAGCTCAACGCGCAATCAAACTGCAACCAATCGCGGTCGGGACGCATGCCGCCGTGGCGGATGAGGTTGCGTGCATCCTGCATGGAGAATAGGTTTTCGCCTGTGGCCATGGGGTTTTTATAGTAGTTACGCAGCGTCGCTTGTAACTCAAAGTCTAGCGGGTCGCCGGCTTCCTCGTACCAGAATAAATCGTATTGAGACAACGCCTTGGCATAGGCGATGGCCGCATCGAGGTCGAATCGCCCGTTGGCGTCGACGGCGAGTTGCTGCCCATCTTTCAAGACGCTGAGAACCGATTCGATACGGCGTAAATCCTCACTTAGAGATGCACCGCCAATCTTCATCTTGACGACGTTGTAGCCTCGATCGAGGTAACTGCGCATCTCATCTTTCAGTTGGCTGTCATCCTTGCCGGGGTAGTAGTAGCCCCCCGCGGCATAAACGAATATTTTTTGATTGACTTGCCCGTTGCCATACTGCTCGGCTAAGAGCTGAAAAAGAGGTTTCTCAGCGATTTTCGCCACCGCGTCCCATACCGCCATGTCGATGGTACCGATTGCTACAGAGCGTTCACCATGCCCGCCGGGTTTTTCGTTGGTGTAAAGGCATTTCCAAATCCGGTGCGGGTCGAGGTTGTCGCCCGCGTCATTCAACAAGCTCTCAGGAGCGGCCTCTAGCACACGCGGTATGAAACGCTCCCGCATGAGCATACCCTGCCCATAGCGCCCATTCGAATTGAATCCGTAACCCACCACAGGTTTACCGTCGCGGATCACGTCGGTTATGACGGCGACCAGACTCAGCGTCATTTTGCTGAAGTCGATATAGGCGTTACGAATAGGCGAACTGATTGGGAGGGTCTGCTCCCGTATGTCAATAATTTTCATCAAATGCTGCCGGCGGCAGTGGGTTAGTTGGCGGGTTCGAGTGCCAAGTAGCGGTCAATCACGCGGCGCGATTGTACGCCGCCAGCATCGATGTTGAGACTCAAGAGTTTGCGTTGGGGCATGCGTAGCAGGTTGCGTTGCTGGCTCTCAAGCATTTGCAGGTCTTCGCTGAAAATCTTGCCTTGGCCTTCGCGGATGGCGTCCGTCAAGGCGGTATCGCCCACGTTGAACTTACGCGCCATGCCCCAGAAGTACCACATGCTGGTTTCCGTCTCTGGCGTGAGGAAGTCCACCACAACGCTGTAGGCTTTTTTATCGTCCGGCGCATCGTAGCCGCCGTTACCCGCCAGCGCCACGCCCACTTCAATCATGATATGGCTCGGGGGTGTGAAGTGACAAATTTGCCAACGATCGACCAGCTGGTCATCAGGTAGGTTGTTGCCTCGCAATGCCATCTTCCAGAAAGGCGGCGCCTCGATGCCATTCATGAAACGGCTGGTGGTGACGTGGTCACCGTCAATCTTGGTGACACACGGGGTCTCGTCAATTTCAGGTTGTCCAATACTGGTCGCGTGGACGTAGGTCTCGTGGGTGAGGTCCATCAGGTTGTCCACCATGAGTCGGTAGTCGCAGGCGATGTGGTACATGCCACCGCCATAGGCCCAAGCGGGGTTGTCGGCCCAGTCCAACTGGGGCATTTGTGTGAGGTCGGCTGCTTGTGCGTCACCGGGCCATACCCAGATGAAGCCATGTCGCTCGGTCACAGCGTATTTCTTGATCGGTGGAAATCCGCCCACCCGCTGACCGGGCATGGCGATGGTTTTACCCTCACAGCCCATTTCTAAACCGTGGTACCCACAGACCAGACGACCGTCGACCACCCGTCCGAGTGAAAGCGGTGCGCCGCGATGGGGGCAAAAATCCTCTAGAGCCTGTATGACGCCGTGCGCATCGCGAAAGAACACGATGGGCTCGTTACAAATACGACGCCCGAAGGGTTTGTCTGAAACCTCGCTGGCAGAGCAGGCGACGTACCACGCATTCTTGATAAACATGAGCGACTCCGTAAACGTTACAACACATAATAATACTGGGCTTCTTGGGCGGTGAGCCCCGGTTTGATTCACCTCGTGGACAGGCCGAAGCACTACAAAGCTAGCTTCAATCGTCAACCAACGCGTCTGAGCCGCTGATTTAGGCGTTCGAAGCGGCCCACGACAGGGCACCGATGGCCAGCAAGCTGAGCGCCGCTCGCAACTGAATCCATTCGCTGGGTAGTGCTAGTGCCTTGGCAAATCGCTTGTCGGCGATCCAAGCCAGCGCAAGCACCATCACCAAAAGCCACAAACGGGCAGGTAGCGGCGCGAAAAAGCATGCCACCGCAATCAGTGGGGGGATCACGCTCCACACCAGCAAATTACGCGTGAGATGAGGGGCTTCCGGCTGGGTTAACAATGCCATGGCCCAGGCGATACCGCCGATGAAACTGACGATGGTTGCGGCGTAAATGGCCAGTAGTGACTGTGCCAAACCTTGGGTAGCGGGATCACCCCAGGCGGTCGCCGCGGCTAAGGCGTAAAAGGGGATCAAGCCCCCGTACCCCAACGCGTGAAGAACTGTTTTCTGCTGCGTGAGGTGTGTTCGCATGGTGATGGCCGCTTCAGACTCGGCGGGTGATGGCGATTGGGTCTGTATCGTTTTGGGCATCTCGATTTCCTGTTGCCCCTTATTTTCGCGGAAATTACGTCTGTTCGCAGAAAAGTGGTTGGTTTTCAAAACTGCATACTATTTCGGCTAGTATCGAGAGGCGGCGCGAAACCAGTGGTGCGCCGAAACCTTCAATACCGGATCCCATAGTTTGCTTTACATATTGCTTGTTTTCCTCGTGTGCATCCTTTTGGGTGGCTTGGTGTTCGGTGTGAGGCGCGTACAAACCAGACATGCGCAGCGCGAGGCGCAACTGGCAGGGCAGGTGCAAACCGCACAAGCGACGGAGCTGCTGGCAAATGAAATAGCGGCGACCATTCACGATGGGCCTGCGCAAGCGCTGACGGTTTCTATCATCCGGCTTGAAACCTTACTTGAGGATTGGCGTGCCGAGCAACCCGCCCCGGCATCGCTTCGTGAGCCCTTGACGCGCGTTTTAGAGGTTTTAAAGGATGCAGCCGACGAGTTGCACCGTGTGACACGCGATAACAGTCCCCCCGAAATGGACGGCCTACCTCTGAATCGGGTTTTGGCGCGGGTGGTGTCTGAATTTACCAAGCAAACCGAAATGACGGTGGTGACTAATTGGGACGACGAGTCGACGGGGCTCGTCGCCTCCAACGGTTTCAATGGTGCGGTATTTCGATGCGTCAGAGAGGCGCTAATCAATTCATTGAAACATGCTGATGCGCGCGGTCTGGCTGTCCGCCTGGAGGTGGATGGTCATCGAGTCGTGATTCAGGTGACCGACGAGGGGCCCGGGTTTGATGCCAACGGCGGTGCCAGTGAAGATCGTTTGGGTTTGAGGCTGTTACGAGAGCGTGTCAAAAGTATCGGGGGCCAGCTGCGTTTGTATGCCAATGTGCCATGCGGAGCCGGTGTCGAAATCTCGTTTGATGTTTGGAATTAGCGCAGACGCATGCTGTGGATGTCGGGCGCGTTCAATTGCATGACATCGTCGGCCAACCACAAGGCTGACTTGCGCGCGCGCGCGGTGACCGTTTGTAGAGGCATTTGCTGGTAATCGTCATTGAAGACCTCAAAACTGTAGTCACCGTTGTAGCCAAGTGCCTCCAGCTTCAATACCAAGGCTTTCAGATCGGCGCTGTGCACACCCTCGCCGGGAAAAACGCGGAAGGTGCGCGCCGTCGTGCGACGCTCTTCAAATGTGGGGGTCTCCTGCCACATGAAGTCTGCTA
>JBMTSM010000179.1:0-4420 GCA_049448275.1 Burkholderiaceae bacterium | reverse complement strand
TCAATGAAAAAGCCGTGTACCCGGTTGTACTGCACCTTCAGGTTAGCGATACCCGTGCGTTCGCGCTCTCGGGCTTCTAGCGCTAACAAAAAGTCATCGCAATTGGTGGCGATATGCCGCAGCTCATCAAGCTCGGCATCCCAGCCATCGGCAATCACGCCGCCATCGCGCACCATCGCATTGGGCTCTGGGTGGATGCTTCGCCGCAACAAGTCGCTTACCTCGGGCGGCACTTGGAGGTCATGCGTGAGGCCCTCAAGTAGCGCTGTAGGGGCGCGTACGTTTTGCAGCGCCAAGGACAACGCCGTCGCTTTTTCGAGCGTATGGGCCAACGCGACGAGTTCGCGCGGTTTGGCTTGAGCCAGCGCGATTCGGGCCGTGATGCGTTGCGCATCCGACGCGCCTTTCATGGCGTTTCGTAAGGTCTGGAAATAGGCTGCCTCTGATGCATTGGCCATGATGCCAATGGTGTCGATTCGAGCCTGCGCGTCTGCGCGATCGCGTTTGGGGGCGAGCAACCATTCCCGCAGCTGACGGCTGCCCATGCCGGTTTGACAGGTGTCCAACAAGCTGAACAGTGTGGGCTCTGTTTCCCCGCGCAGGGTGTGCGTGAGTTCGAGGTTTCGGCGCGTGGTGAGCGGCAAATTGATGAGCTCGTTGTCGGCGGCCACTTGCAGTTCACGCACGTGGACCAGCTCGCGCCCCTGTGTCTGGCGCGCGTATTCCAATAAAGCACCGGCCGCCGCGTGGGCGTGCGTCAGGTCTTGCGCGTGCCAAGCGTTGAGGTTGATGCTTTGCAGCTGGTCTTGCAGCTTGCGCGCACCCAGTGCCCCATCAAAGTGGGCGCTGGGGCGTAGGGTTAAAACGACTCGACTGCCCGTCATCCCTGACGCGTTTGCAGCTTCGGTGAGCAATGACTCAAAGGCAGGCGTGACGTCCGGGCTGTGAATGACCTCTTGGGGTGCGACGCGGTTGATCCACTGTCCGACGGCATCCGGGGTGCATTCGGCCAAAACCACAATACCCTGCGTCATCGCGAGCCAGGCCAAGCCGACCTGGTTGCGAGGCCCTTGGTGAACAGCCAGCACCCGCGCCTCGGCTTTATCACCCAACAATTCGGAGTCGGTCAGCGTACCGGGCGTTACGATGCGCACGACGCCGCGCTGTACTGGACCTTTGCCGGTGACCTCGCCCAGCTGTTCGCAAATGGCGACGGACTCCCCCAGTTTGACCAGCTTGGCCAGGTAACTATCGACGGCATGGAATGGCACGCCCGCCATCGGGATTGGTTTCCCTGCTGATTGACCACGTGCCGTTAAAGTCACGCCCATCAGTTCGGCAGCACGCTCGGCATCCTCGTAAAACAGCTCGTAAAAGTCCCCCATCCGATAAAACACAAGCGTGTTCGGATAGGCCGCTTTGATGCTGAGGTACTGGGCCATCATCGGCGTGTGACCAGCGGCGATCAAGTCGTCAAGAGTGGAGGCGTTTTCAGGTTTCAAGGGTCGGTCAAAGCGGTGTCAGGGCTGCAAGCGCTCTATTATCAGGCACGACAACAGGTTGCCATCTCGTATGATGCACCGCAGGAGGATTTCCCATGTTGGCTTTGCATTCATTTTTTCGAAGCGGCACATCGCATCGTGTGCGCATTGCGCTAAATCTGAAGGGCCTCTCAGCTGAGTACCACGCCGTCGATTTGCGCACAGACGCGCATTTAGAGGCGTCTTTTAAGGCCATCAACCCCCAAGCATTGGTGCCCGTTTTGACGGTTGAATCAGAACATTTGATCCAATCACCTGCGATTTTAGAGTGGTTGGATGAGACCTATCCCGAGCCGCCACTGCTCCCTAAAGATCCTCTCGCGCGTGCGCGCGTGCGTGCGCTGGCAGCGATGGTGGGCTGCGACGTACACCCCATCAATAACCGACGTATCTTGATGTACCTGCGTTCGCAGTTCGGCGCGGATGAGGCTGCTGTAAACACCTGGTGCGCGACGTGGATTGGCACTGCATTTGACGCCTTGGAAGTGATGTTGGCCGCAGATAAAACACGTGGCGATTTTTGCCACGGCGGTCAGCCCTCTATGGCTGACGTCTACTTGGTTCCGCAAATCGAGAGCGCGCGCCGCTTCGGCGTCGACCTCGCCGCTTGGCCCCAAATCATGGCCATTGATGCGGCTTGCCAAGCGATACCTGCGTTTGCCAATGCCGCACCCAGTCGACAACCTGACGCGCCGTAGCGGCTGGGATTGGTGCTTACGGTTTAGGTGCTGGCGTCTTTGATTTGCTTGGCCATGGCGCTGGCGTCGGCTTTTGCTTCTGCTGGCGCAAATTTCGAATACTTACCCAACACGTTGACCAACTGGCCATAAATGCGCGGGTTACCGGCCAAGCACTCGCCTTGGTCCATGAAGTCGGCCTCACCCGTGAAGTTGCCAATTAGGCCGCCGGCCTCGGTCACCAGCAGCGAGCCTGCTGCCACGTCCCACGGCGACAGTCCTTTTTCGAAGAATCCATCACAAAAGCCAGCAGCGACGTAGGCCAGGTCGAGGGCGGCTGAGCCAGGGCGGCGCACACCCGCACAGCGCGCAGTGACTTCACCCAGCATGGCGAGGTAAGGCAGCAGTTCGTCACCGGGGCGGAAAGGGAAACCCGTTGAAATGAGGGCGTCCCGCATCATGGTTCGTTTGCTGACACGGATGCGTCGCTCGTTCATAAACGCCCCACGACCTTTGGTGGCGTAAAACAGATCGTTGCGGTTGGGGTCGTAGACGACGGCTTGCTCAACTTTGCCGCGAACCGCCAGCGCGATGCTGACGCAGTAAGTCGGGAAGCCGTGAATGAAGTTGGTTGTGCCATCCAGTGGATCAATGATCCACACAAAATCCTTGTCTCGTCCGCGGCCGCTCTGCACGCCGGACTCTTCGGCGTGGATGCCGTGGTCAGGGTAGGCGGTGAGCAGCGTCTCGATGATTGATTCTTCGGCTGCTTGATCGATTTCGGTTACGAAGTCATTGGTCTGCTTGGTCGACACGCGAACAGACTCAACGTCAAGTGCGGCTCGGTTGATGATCGCGCCGGCTGCACGAGCGGCCTTGATGGCCACGTTCAACATGGGGTGGATATTGGATGACATAACGGTGTGTAAGAGCTTTGGGGGCGTGCGATGACGCAAACCGGTATTTTAGGCGATCCCCCTATGGGCAATGGCATACTTCCCCGGAATTGTTGCTTTTTTGAATGTCTTGTCATGAAAACCCGTTTCGTCCTGATTCAAACCAGCCATGCCGGCAACGTCGGTGCGACGGCGCGTGCCATGAAGGTGATGGGTTTTGATGACCTGGTTTTGGTGGAGCCGAGATGGCCCAACGTGTTGCGGCGCGAGGAAACCATTCAGCGTGCCAGTGGCGCCAATGACGTTTTGAATAACGCCCGCATTGTGGCGACGCTGGATGAGGCGCTTGAGGGCATCGACCACGTGTGTGCAACGGCGATGACACCTCGGGATTTTGGTCCGCCAACGCGTGCACCCCGTCTGCACTTTGAGACCTTGTTACGCGACGCTGAGGAGCGACCACCGCTAGAGGGCATTGCGTTTTTGTTTGGCAGCGAACGCTTTGGCATGCGCAATGAGGATGTGTATAAATCGCACGTCTGTCTGAGTATTCCCACCAACCCGACGTTTGGGTCACTGAATCTGGCGGCGGCGGTGCAGTTGGTGGCTTACGACTGGCGCATCGCCTTGGACTCGGCGGGCACCTGGTCTTTGGACACACCGGCGCCGCAGGGGGAGCGCGCCGCCGATGCGCAATCGGTGCAGGGGATGCTGGCGCACTTGTCGTCTGCTTTGGTGGCAGTCGATTTTTTAGATCCAGCGGCTCCTAAAAAGCTGATGCCCCGCCTGAACCACCTGTTTAACCGGGCGCGTCCGACGGTCGAGGAAATTCACATCCTGCGTGGTATCGCCAAAGCCATGTTGCAAGTGACGTCAAAGCCGGGCGATTCCCAACGTTCGGGCCCGTTAGACTGACAATGTTGTTTTTAACAATGATCTGCTGATTTGTTTCGTTTATGTTTGCTCGTTTAAACCACGATATCGATTGCATCCTCTCGCGTGACCCCGCGGCCAAAAGTCGCTGGGAGGTGCTGACGTGCTACCCCGGCTTGCATGCGCTCGTCCTTCACCGCTTGGCGCATTGGGCCTGGCGTCGGCAGTGGTTTTGGGTGGGGCGGTTTGTATCGAACATCTCGCGGTTTTTGACCGGTATCGAGATTCATCCGGGTGCACAGATTGCGGCGGGTGTCTTTATTGATCATGGTATGGGCGTGGTGATTGGTGAGACCGCCGTCGTTGGTGAGGGGTGCACGATTTATCAGGGCGTCACACTCGGGGGCACCTCGTTACACAAGGGGGCAAAACG
>JBMTSM010000178.1:0-4424 GCA_049448275.1 Burkholderiaceae bacterium | reverse complement strand
GGGTTGCCGCTGGCGTTACAGCAAGCCCTCAGTGCTGAATTACATTAACGCTATGAGTAAAACACATTTCGGTTTTAAAACCGTTGACGAGACTGAGAAAGCCAAACACGTTCGACAAGTGTTTGACTCAGTCGCCTCAAAATACGACGTCATGAACGACTTGATGTCGGGCGGTTTGCACCGGCTATGGAAGCGGTACACCCTCACGGTCGGCAATGCGCTGCCTGGACAGTCTGTGTTGGATATCGCGGGCGGTACCGGGGATCTGGCCCTGGGCTTTGCCAAGCAGGTGGGCCCCAATGGCTGTGTCGTGCATACCGATATCAACCGAGCCATGCTCAGCGAGGGACGCAACCGTTTGTTAAATTTGGGCGTTGTGCTGCCCACGACGGTCTGTGATGCCGAGACTTTGCCTTTTCCAGATGCCACTTTTGATTTGGTCAGTGTTGCGTTTGGGTTGAGAAACATGACGCATAAAGACCTCGCGTTAGCCGAAATGCTGCGGGTGCTGAAACCGGGGGGGCGTTTACTGGTGCTTGAATTCTCAAAGGTCGCGAAGCCTCTAGAAAAGCTATACGACCTTTACAGCTTCAAGGTTTTGCCAAAAATAGGACAGTTGGTAGCAGGGGATGCGGACAGTTACCGTTATCTGGCGGAATCGATCCGCATGCATCCTGATCAAGAAGCGTTGAAAGCCCTCATGCAGTCGGTTGGTTTTGCACACGTCGATGTGCACAACATGACCGGTGGCGTGGTGGCGCTCCACGTGGGTGTAAAGCAATCTAAATAACAAGGCAACGCGCCGCGTTGCAATGCAGGAGTCGAAATGAAAAAAGTGTGGATGTTGGTGATGGTGTTGTGTTTGGCATTGGCCACTCAAAATGCCGCTGCCAAACGGTTTGGTGGTGGCTTGTCCTTTGGGAAGCAGTCTAATCGCGTCACGCAGCGACAGGCCACACCGCCGGCTGCACCGGCAGCGACGCCGCAAAAAGCGGCAAGTCCCACCGGTACACCGAATACCGGAAATCGCTTTGGCGGTATGTTGGGTGGTCTGGCCGCCGGGTTGGGCTTAGCTTGGTTGGCACACAGCTTGGGTTTTGGCGAGGGATTCGCCAATATCTTGATGGTCTTGCTCTTGGTTGCAGCAGGGGTATTTGTGTTCCGACTCATGACGCATGGCCGCGCGCGACCGGTGGCGCAGGGTGCTGGTGGTGCCTATTCGCCGGTGTCTGGGTACAACGAAAAGAACGTTGGCAACGACTCGGCAGCGCGCCCGTGGGAGTCGACTAACACATCGTTCCAATCGACCAATTCCGGCGGCGGCAGCGTTATTGGCTCCGCCTTGCTGGGCAACCAGACTTGGGGCGTCCCGGATGGTTTCGACACCATGGGTTTTCTGACAGCTTGCAAACGGAACTTCACAAACCTGCAAGGCGCATGGGATCGTGCGGATATCCCCGCACTGCGAGCGCTCATGACTGATGAGATGCTGCAAAACATTGAAGAACAGCTGGCCGAGCGCGAGGCACTCAACCAGGGCAAGCCGAACGTCACCGAAGTCGTGCATTTGGACGCTCAAATGTTGGGCATTGAAGAGGTTGAGGGCTATTACATGGCCAGCGTTGAGTTCAATGGCCTGATCCGCGAACAGGCCGACGCATCACCCACCCCGTTCCGTGAGGTTTGGAACGTGACGCGCCCCGTCAATGGGCCCGGTGGCTGGCTGGTTGCCGGTGTTCAGGCGCTCGGTTAATCCTTAAGGAATTCATGTTGCGTGCCAGTTCAAACCCCGGGGGCAGCGATGCCAACGATCTGTTCGGTCAGTTGGCAGCGCTGCCTGCGAGGGCACTTGACGGTGCGCAACGTCTGTTCACCCAACAGCCTCCGCCGGTTTGGTTAACAGACGAATTGCAAAATCGCCTGTTATTACTGATCAATCATGTGTTTTCACAGGAGCCGGAGGCCATGCGTCGGTTGGCTCGCCACAAGACCAAGCGCTTGCAAGTCGATGGTGGTGGTGTTGGGGTGTGCTGGGAGATTTCAGGCGTCGGTTTGTTTATGCGTGCCGATACCACCCGAGACATTGAGCCTGATTTGCGAGTCGCTGTTATAGAAACGCAGTGGGCCGCCCTCTTGAAGACCGTAGCGAGCGGGGCGCAACCAGAGGTCAAAATTTTTGGTGACGTGCTGTTGGCTGCCGAGATCGGATGGATCCGCGACCACGTACGGTGGGACATCGAGGCCGATGTCGCCCGGGTCATCGGTGACGTCCCAGCGGTGAACCTGACGCGCATCGTGAAAGGCGTGATTGCCACCGTTCAGCAGTTTTCGAAGCGGGCGTCAGCATGACCCGCCTCTTCAGAACCGCTTTTATCCTAGCGGTTGTTTGGCGTTTTGGCCTCCATGAAATGTTACTCAATGGGGTTCAGACCCGTTGGGCGCGGTGGTTGGGTCGCGCGCTGTCGCTGGGTCGATCGCACAAACGTCCCAGTGGCGAACGATTGCGGCTGGCCCTGGAGTCCCTTGGCCCTATCTTTGTGAAGTTCGGCCAGGTCCTGAGTACCCGGCGTGATCTGTTGCCAACCAACATCGCCGATGAGCTGGCCCGGTTACAAGACCGCGTGCCCGCGTTTGAAAGCCAGCTGGCCATCAATACCATTGAAGCGGCTTTCGGCCGATCGATTGACGTGTTGTTCCAATCATTCGAGCGAACCCCTGTGGCGAGTGCGTCGATCGCTCAGGTGCACTTTGCCGTATTGCCCAGCGGACAGCCCGTCGCGGTGAAGGTATTACGTCCTGGTATGCGCGAGGTCATCGAGAAAGACCTGTCCCTGTTAGCCACGATTGCCGCATGGGTGCAGCGCCTGTCGGCGGATGGTAAGCGTCTCAAGCCCAAAGAGGTCGTCGCGGAGTTCAACAAGTACCTGCATGATGAGCTTGACCTCGTGCGGGAGGCTGCCAACGCCGCGCAGTTGCGACGCAACATGCAAGATGTTGGCTTGGTACAAATACCCAGCATTCACTGGAACCTGTGCCATCCGAATGTGATGGTCATGGAGCGAATGAATGGTGTGCCCATCAGCCAAGTTGAGCGCTTGCGAGAGGCCGGTGTCAACCTGCCCAAGCTGGCGCAGGATGGGGTAACTATCTTTTTCACACAGGTGTTTCGCGATGGCTTTTTCCACGCCGACATGCATCCTGGGAACATCATGGTCAGCGTGGAGCCAGCGACCTTGGGGCAATACATTTCGCTCGATTTTGGAATCGTGGGGACCCTCACTCAGGTTGATAAAAATTACTTGGCGCAAAACTTCACCGCCTTTTTCCGCCGTGATTACAAACGTGTCGCGGAGCTGCACATCGAGTCGGGTTGGGTGCCACCCGAGACACGTGTGGACGAGTTGGAGGCGGCTGTTAGAACCGTTTGCGAACCCTATTTTGACCGTCCATTGAAAGAGATTTCGCTGGGCTTGGTCCTGATGCGCTTGTTCCAGACCTCTCGGCGTTTCCATGTGGAGATACAACCGCAGTTGGTTTTGTTGCAAAAAACCTTGCTCAACATCGAAGGCTTGGGCCGCCAACTGGACCCGGACCTTGACCTGTGGCAGACCGCCAAGCCTTTCCTGGAAAAGTGGATGCTCGACCAACTGGGCCCGAAGCGGTTTCTCGATCAGCTGCAACGCGAGGCGCCGGGTTTGGCGCAGCTGCTGCCGGCGTTGCCACGTCTTTTAGCGAACTACCTCAGTGCGGTCCCCGGTGACAATCGTGCGGAAATACAACAGCTCATTAAGGCGCAAAACCGCACCAATCGCCTCCTGCAGGGGCTAATTTATGCTGGCCTTGGATTTTTGGCTGGTTTGGTGGGGATGCAGCTTCTGTGGCAATTCGGGGTTTTTGGACTTTTCTAAGGCGAATTTATAATCTCGGGTTACCTCCAACTTTGGTGTGGAGGATTCCTTTCGTTTCGCTTGACTGGTTCACCCGCATCATGCCCATTTACGCCTACAAATGTTCCGCCTGTGGCTTTGCCAAGGATGTGCTGCAGAAGATGTCAGATCCGCTGTTGACCGACTGTCCGAGCTGTCAGCAAGCCACGTTTTCTAAGCAGGTTACTGCGGCTGGTTTTCAGCTGAAGGGTAGCGGCTGGTACGTGACCGACTTCCGTGATGGTGGGGCCAGCGGTGCTGCGGCAACCGCGCCAGCCACCGATACGCCCGTTACCGCTGCTGCTGCCGCAACGACACCTGCCCCCGCAGCCGCACCTGCTGCAGCGCCCAGCGCTGCCCCTTCGGAATAAAGGCTTTCTTGTGATTTCTGCATTACGCACTTGGCTGCTTGCGGGCTTGCTGGTGTTGGTTCCGCTCATGATCACCGCCGCGGTGCTCAACTGGGTGGTTTCGACCTTGGACGAAACACTGCGTATT
>JBMTSM010000177.1:0-4487 GCA_049448275.1 Burkholderiaceae bacterium | reverse complement strand
GCACAAAAAGCAGGTGTCATCGTCGCTTTTGAGGCCGCAGTTGCCGGCGGGATACCCATCATCAAGGCGTTGCGCGAAGGCTTAACTGCCAACCACATCGAATGGGTGGCCGGGATCATCAACGGGACGACGAACTTCATCTTGTCCGAGATGCGTGACAAGGGTTTGGACTTTGATACGGTCTTAAAAGAGGCCCAGCTTCTGGGTTATGCCGAGGCGGACCCCACTTTTGACATCGAAGGTGTCGACGCAGCGCACAAATTAGCGTTGATCAGCGCGATTGCTTTTGGCGTGCCGGTTCAATTCCACAAGGCCCATGTGCAAGGTATTACAGGCTTGGCCAGCGAGGACATACGCTACGCTGAACAGTTGGGCTACCGCATTAAATTGCTGGGTATTACCAAGCGAGTTGCAAATGGTATCGAGTTAAGGGTGCACCCAACATTGGTGCCGACCAAGCGTTTAATTGCCAACGTGGAGGGGGCAATGAATGCCGTCGTCGTGCATGGCGATGCGGTCGGGACGACGCTCTATTACGGCAAAGGAGCCGGGGGCGAGGCGACGGCCAGCGCAGTGATCGCCGATGTCGTGGATGTGGCGCGTGCGATAGGCAACGCGGCTGCCCAGCGAGTACCCGCTTTGGCCTTTCAGCCTGACGCCATGAGCGATGCTCCGGTATTGCCCGTGCAGCAGGTGGTGTCCTGCTACTACCTGCGTCTGCGGGTGTCGGACAAGGCGGGCGTACTCGCCGATCTCACCAGTTTGCTGGCCAAGCAAGGTATCAGCATTGATGCCATGTTGCAGCGCGAAGCGCAGGATGTGGGGGGCGCGTCAACGGCACAAACCGATTTGATCATTTTGACCCATGAGGTCGAAGAAGGTTTGCTCGAGAAGGCCTTGGCAGACATTCAAAATTTAGCTTCTGTGCTTGCGCCCGTGGTTCGGATCAGAAAAGAGGAGTTGGCCTGATGCGGTACATCTCAACGCGCGGCGACCAAACGGCTCGTCGCTTTTGTGAAATCTTGCTTGAGGGTTTGGCGCCTGATGGTGGTCTGTACTTGCCCGTCAGTTATCCGACTGTTGAACGCGCGACCTTGCGTCAATGGCGGCAGTTGTCTTATGCCGATTTGGCGTTTGAAATTTTGTCCCTCTACATCGATGACATTCCGCCTGAAGATCTAAAGGCGCTTTGTCACAAAACTTATACCGCTGATGTTTTCGGGACCGAAGCCATCGTGCCGGTGCGTCGGTTGGCGGACGACCTGCATATTGAAGCGCTGTCGAATGGCCCGACCCTGGCCTTCAAGGACATGGCCATGCAGTTGCTGGGCAACCTGTTTGAATACGAGTTGGCACGTCGTGGTGAGACTTTGAACATCTTAGGTGCGACATCGGGTGACACCGGTAGCGCAGCGGAATACGCCATGCGCGGCAAGAAGGGCGTGCGCGTTTTCATGACCAGCCCGAAGGGCCGCATGAGCCCATTTCAGCAGGCACAGATGTTCAGCCTGTTGGATGAGAACATCCATAACATCGCCATTGAAGGCGTGTTTGATGACTGCCAAGACATTGTGAAGGCGGTTTCGAACGATCTCGCGTTCAAGTCAAAGCATCGTATCGGCACGGTCAATTCGATCAACTGGGCACGGTTGCTGGCGCAAGTCGTTTACTACTTTGCAGGCTATTTGCAGGCCACGACCGATGAAGACCAGCGGGTGAGCTTCACCGTACCCAGTGGCAACTTTGGCAACGTGTGTGCGGGCCATGTCGCGCGCATGATGGGATTGCCCATCGACCAGTTAGTGGTTGCAACCAACGAGAATAATGTGCTCGACGAGTTCTTCAGGACGGGCATTTATCGGGTGCGCGCCAGTGCCGAGACCTATGAGACATCCAGTCCATCAATGGACATCTCAAAGGCGAGTAATTTCGAGCGGTTTATATACGACCTGTTGGGGCGCGACGGTGCCCGCGTGAAGGCCTTGTTCCAAGATGCCATCAACCAAGGCGGTCAGTTTGACCTGAGCGATACGCCCGAATTCAAGGCCGCCGCCGCTCGTTACGGTTTCGTCAGCGGAACCAGCACGCACGCCGATCGCTTGGCGACCATTCGCGACGTGTTCAGTCGCCACGGCGAGATGATCGATACCCATACGGCCGATGGCGTGAAAGTCGCGCGTGCGCACGTCAAATCTGGGACCCCGATGTTGGTGCTGGAGACAGCTTTGCCGATCAAATTTGCTGAAACCATCATTGAAGCGACCGGGCAGGAGCCGCCGTGCCCTGCCAAGTTTGAAGGCATCGAAGCGTTGCCCAAGCGTGTCCTCAACATGCCTGCGGATGTGAACCAAGTCAAAGCCTATATCGAAGCCAATACCTGATGACCAATGCCGCCGACACCGCCCAAGCAGCTGCGCCAACGCCCGGGCGCAAGCCACTGATGCCGCTTGATGACGCCCTGCAGGCCCTGCTAACCATGGTCTCCCCGGTGACGGAAACCGAGGTGGTCAGCCTGCGTGAGGCAGACGGGCGTGTGTTGGCGCAGGACGTTTTGTCAGCGCTGGACGTCCCGGGTTTTGACAACTCCTCAATGGACGGTTACGCGGTTTCAACCGCTACATTGGCCGCTCATGTGGATTCGGCGTTACCAGTCTCGCAGCGTATTCCAGCAGGCCACTTTGGGTCGCCACTGGCACTGGATACGGTCGCTCGTATCTTCACGGGCGCTCCGGTCCCCGCTGGCGCTGATGCCGTGGTGATGCAAGAGGGCTGCGAGGTGCTTGACGATGGCCGCGTCTTGGTCAAAACGCTTCCGACCGTTGGGAATAACATTCGGCGCCGAGGCGAGGATGTGCGTAAAGGCGATGTCGTTGTGGCTCAGGGGACACGATTAGGCCCCGACCATATCGGCTTGTTGGCGAGTATCGGACAGGCCGAGGTCACAGTTTATCGACGCTTGCGGGTCGCTCTGATGTCGACAGGCGATGAGTTGATTCAACCCGGTAGCATCCCGCCCGAAGCGCTGCCACCCGGCGCCATTTACAGCTCCAACGCCTATTTTTTGTCGTTATTGCTCAGACGCTTGGGGTGCGAGGTCACCGACGGCGGGAATTTACCCGACCAATTTGAGGCGACAAAGACAGCATTTCAGCGCGCCGCTGAGGCGCACGATGTGGTTTTGACCAGCGGTGGAGTGAGTGTGGGCGAAGAGGATCACGTTAAGCCCGCGGTGCAGGCTTTGGGCCATTTAGACCTGTGGTCGATTGCGATCAAGCCCGGCAAGCCTTTTGCCCACGGCGGGATCAATCACACCACTGGCGCCTCGCACTTCATCGGCCTGCCGGGTAACCCCGTGTCGAGCTTTGTCACTTTCTTGGTGTTGGTGCGCCCGTTCATTCAAAAATTATCGGGTCAGGTGGCGCATCCCGGCGACGCGACGACACCCTTGCAGTTGATCGCTGACTTTGATTGGCCGGCTCCCGATAAACGGCGGGAGTTTTTAAGGGTCAAGCGCAACGCCGAAGGGCATTTATCGTTGTTCAGCAACCAGAGCTCGGGTGTCTTAACATCAGTCGCCTGGGCGGATGGTTTGGTTGACAACCCGCCAGGGCAGGTGATTAAGCCAGGTGACAGCGTGACCTTTTGGTCTTTAGCCAGTCTGATGGCTTGACGACCATTCGCTACTGCCAAAGGTAAACAGGGACTTAATTATGAGTTTGACGGTGCGTTATTTCGCCAGTGTGCGTGAGGCAATGGGCATTGCCAGCGAGCCGTGGCCAACCGACTTGCCAATACCCACGACCGTTGCACAGGCGCGTGCCGCACTGGTTGCCCGTGGCGCACCTTGGGCGGAGGCGCTGGCGGAATCGCGGGTGTTGCGTGCTGCGGTCAATCAGCAAATGGTCGATGCGGCGGCCCCGTTGGCGCCACAAGATGAACTTGCTTTCTTCCCGCCCGTCACCGGTGGCTAGATCGCGGGCGACATCAATAGGAGCGACAGGTCATGGCAGATACAGTTCGCATACAAACGGAGGACTTTGACCTCACTCAGGAGCTTGCCGACTTACGCGCGGGTAACCGCGCCGTCGGGGCTGTCTGTGCCTTCGTAGGTACCGTGCGCGAGTGGCAAAATCCAGCTGACGCGAATCAGCCGCAGGCCGCCGATAAGGCGGTGCAGGGCATGACCCTGGAGCACTACCCGGGCATGACTGAACGGGCGATTCAAGACATGATCGTTGAGGCCCATCAACGCTTTGACTTCATGGATGCCCTGGTCATACACCGTATCGGTGAGTTGGCCACTTGCGATCAAATTGTTTTGGTTGCCGTGACTTCTGCACACCGAGGTGAGTCATTCAAGGCATGTGAGTTTTTGATGGACTACCTCAAAACGCAGGCGCCATTTTGGAAGAAAGAGGCGACCGCTCAAGGCGCGACGTGGGTGGATGCGCGCGAAAGCGATGATCTGGCTTTGCGTAAGTGGGGTA
>JBMTSM010000176.1:0-4552 GCA_049448275.1 Burkholderiaceae bacterium | reverse complement strand
GGCCGTCGGTTCCACGCCATACCCATTGCGACGGACCAAGTCGTCCTGCAAGGCCTCACGCAAGCGTCGCAGCGCGTTACTCACGGCGGGCTGCGTCATCGCCAAGTTGTCTGCGGCGCGTGTGAGGTTGCGCTCAGCCATGACCTCGTCAAAGACGCGGAGCAAATTCAGGTCGAGTTGGCGGAAGTTGATTGGCTTCATGGCACAACTATATCGTTTATGAATGGTTTACATCATAAAGATAAATTTGCGAAACATAAGGGTTTACCCTATAGTTACCCCATCGCGTCAAAACGCCCCTTTTTTTCGGAGTCTCAATATGAATGCAACAGCCGTAACCCTCGTCAATACCAACGCCGCACCGGCCGCAGGCGTGATTGCCATCAGCATCGCCAAAGCCGTCAAGGCCGCAGCCAGTTGGATCGCCGAGGCTGCCGAAGCCTATGCTGCACGCGCCGCCGCGCGTCGCGCTGATGCACGCTTTTTAGCCGCTGCCTACAGCGATCCCCGCATCATGGCCGAGTTGGACGCAGCCCGCTGCCGTGCTGAGGAAAACAATTTTGACAAAGCGCTCGCCCCCTTCGGCATGGACGCGCCTGCAGTCGCTAAAAAGCGCCCCTTCAAGGTTCGCTTGAGCGCACCGATGGCCGCTATCACCAACAACAGCGGCCGCCGCACGCCCCTGTACTACATCTAAGTTGATGTCAGCAGCGGCCTGAGCCACATGGGTTCAGGCTGCTAAGCGGGCCTCCCATTGGGCCCGTGTCTCTAGCAGTTCGGTGGGCAGGTTGTGCGCCAGCTGGTCAAACAATGAGCGGTGCAGATCCAGCTCCGCTCGCCATGCGAGGGGGTCAATATGGGTGACCGCTTCAAATGCATGGGCACTGAAGTCCAAGCCGTCCCATACCAAGTCTTGGTAACTCGGTGTGACGCCAGCGATGTGCTCTACGCCCCCCTCTTTACCCTCCACACGATCAATCATCCATTTGAGTGCGCGCATGTTTTCGCCAAAGCCTGGCCAAATGAACTTGCCGTCGGCACCCTTGCGGAACCAATTGGTGGTGAAAATCTTGGGTAGTTTTGCGCCAGTTTTCGCTAAGCGCTCACCCATGTCCAGCCAGTGCTGGAAGTAATCGCTCATGTTGTAGCCGGCAAAGGGGAGCATCGCGAACGGGTCACGACGCACCACGCCCTGCGCGCCGAAAGCGGCTGCGGTGGTTTCAGAGCCCATCGTGGCCGCCATGTAGACACCCTCGGTCCAATTGCGTGCCTCGGTCACCAGCGGCACGGTATCTGAGCGGCGACCACCAAAAATAAAGGCATCGATGGCGACGCCAGCGGGGTCATCCCATGCGGTATCAAGCGCCGGGTTATTGGTTGCCGCAACGGTAAAGCGTGCGTTGGGGTGAGCCGCTTTGGCCCCGGTTTCCTTTGCAATCTCGGGGGTCCAGTCCTTGCCTTGCCAGTCAATTGCGTGTGCGGGGGCATCGCCCATACCTTCCCACCACACGTCGCCGTCATCCGTGAGTGCGACGTTGGTGAAAATGGCATCACGCTCCAAGCTGCGCATGCAGTTGGGGTTGGTCACCATGTTGGTGCCGGGTGCCACGCCAAAGTAGCCCGCTTCTGGGTTGATGGCGCGCAAACGCCCCTCTGCATCGGGCTTGATCCAGGCGATGTCATCACCAATCGTCGTGACTTGCCAACCCTCGAAGCCTTTTGGCGGAATCAGCATGGCGAAGTTCGTCTTGCCGCAGGCGCTGGGGAAGGCGGCGGCCACGTGGTACTTCTTACCCTCGGGGTTGGTGACGCCCAAAATCAACATGTGCTCCGCCAACCAGCCTTGTGTTTGGCCCATGGTTGAGGCGATGCGCAAAGCAAAACACTTTTTACCCAGCAAAGCGTTACCGCCATAGCCCGAACCGTAAGACCAAATCTCGCGGGTCTCAGGGTAGTGAACGATGTACTTGGTCGTCGGGTTGCATGGCCAGGGCACATCCGCTTGGCCGGGCTCCAACGGTGCGCCCACGGTGTGCATGCAGGGCACAAACTCACCGTCTGTACCCAATACATCCAGTACCGCCTTGCCCATGCGGGTCATCAAACGCATGTTGACCGCGACGTACGGGCTGTCAGACAACTCCACACCGATGTGCGCAATCGGTGAGCCTAATGGGCCCATTGAGAACGGCACCACATAGAGTGTGCGGCCCTTCATGGCGCCGGTAAACAGCGGCTTCAGAGTGGCGCGCATTTCAGCTGGCGCCATCCAGTTGTTGGTGGGGCCTGCATCTGCTTTGTTTTCTGAGCAGATAAATGTGCGGTCTTCCACACGCGCCACATCCGATGGGTCCGAACAAGCCAAGTAAGAATTGGGGCGCTTCGCGGGGTTAAGGCGTTTCATGGTGCCGGCCTCGACCATTTGCGCACAGAGGCGGTCGTATTCGGCTTCGCTGCCGTCGCACCACACCACATCACGGGGCTGGGTGAGGTCGACCATTTCTTGAACCCACGCCAACAGCTTGGCGTGCTTCACGTAGGCAGGCGCGTTGAGCGCGGCTGAGTTTGCTGACATAACGACTCCTAAAAATAAAAACACATCTCGTATGGCTGCCCAGAAGGCGCCAGGCGACATGTGTCTTCGGTAGCGTACGGCAGGTCAAGCGTGCAAAAGTTACCGGGTGGTTACAAGTGCGCCGCGCCAAAGTAGCTGGATATTTTAAAATGAAAAAAGGCCATCTCCGTGGTGGAAATGGCCTTTTAAGGCGCTTTAGAGGCAACCCATAGGGCTGCTCTCCTGGTTACATCCTTTGTAACTTATGAGTGGTACGCGGTTTCACCGTGGGAGGTAATGTCCAAGCCCTCGCGCTCGTCGTCAGCGCTCACGCGTAGGCCAATCACCACATCAACAATCTTGTAGGCCAAGTAAGCGATTACTGCGGACCAGACCATGGTGATCAGGACGCCTTCGGCCTGTACCCACAGCTGGCTTGCGATGTTGAAGTCATCGCCACCGGTGCCGCCCAAGCCAGGCGCGGTGAACACGCCGGTTAACAAGGCGCCGACGATACCGCCAATGCCGTGTACGCCGAATACATCCAGTGAATCATCAGCGCCCATCATGCGCTTGAAGCCAGTCACGCCCCACAGGCACAAGAAGCCACAAGCCAAGCCAATCACAATCGCACCCATGGGGCCGACCGAACCGCAAGCTGGTGTGATGCCCACCAAACCGGCTACTGCGCCAGAGGCCGCGCCTAACATGGAGGCCTTGCCCTTTGTGACGGTTTCACCAATACACCAAGCCAATACCGCAGCGGCAGGGGCCAACAAGGTATTAACGAACGCCAAGGTCGCACCTGAGGTTGCTTCGAGGTTAGAGCCGGCGTTGAAACCGAACCAACCCACCCACAGCAAAGCGGCACCGACCATGGTCAGTGTCAGGCTATGCGGAGGCATTGCCTCGCGGCCATAACCCAAACGGGGACCTAACACGTAAGCACCGACCAAGCCTGCGATACCTGCGTTGATGTGTACAACCGTACCACCCGCGAAGTCCAGCGCACCCTTGTCGAGCAAGTAGCCACCGCTGCCCCACACCATGTGTGCAATCGGCAGATACGCAAACGTGAACCAGAGAACGCAGAAGGCCAATACCGCTGCGAATTTCATGCGCTCTGCAAACGAGCCGACGATCAAGGCGCAAGTGATACCTGCAAACGTGGCTTGGAACGCAATGAAGATGTATTCCGGAATCTTCACATTGTCAGTGAAGGTGTCTGCCAGCGAGTCCGGTGTTACGCCTAATAAAAAGGCCTTGCTGAGGTCAGCAATAAACAAGCCCTCACCGCCAAAGGCCAGTGAATAGCCATAAGCCGCCCACAACACGGCGATGAGGGAGAAAACCACCATCACCTGCATCAATACCGACAACATGTTCTTGGTGCGAACCAAGCCGCCGTAAAACAGCGCGAGGCCAGGAATGGCCATCATGATCACTAACAGCGTTGACAACATCATCCACGCGACGTCGCCTTTTTCAACCACCACCGCAGCGGCTGCCGCAGCGTCTTGGGCCATGGCGCCCGTGCTCACTGCCAGTAGCGGCAGTGCCAGCAATCCCATGAGGCTTTTTGCTTTCATTGGTCTGTTCCTTTGTGTTCTAAATTAGGGTGTGGCGTTAGCCATTGGGCCGGCGCTTACAGCGCGCTCTCACCGGTTTCACCAGTGCGAATACGAACCACTTGCTCAACGGCGGTGACAAAAATCTTGCCGTCGCCAATCTTTCCGGTGCGGGCGGCGCCCTCAATCGCTTCGATCACTTGATCGACCAAAGCCTCGGATACCGCGGCCTCTAAGCGCACCTTCGGTAAAAAGTCCACGACGTACTCCGCCCCGCGGTACAGCTCGGTGTGGCCCTTCTGTCGGCCAAAACCCTTCACTTCGGTCACGGTAATGCCTTGTACGCCGATGGCAGACAGGGCCTCACGCACCTCATCCAACTTGAAGGGTTTGATGATTGCAGTCACTAATTTCATGGCAGGTCCTTTCT
>JBMTSM010000175.1:0-4557 GCA_049448275.1 Burkholderiaceae bacterium | reverse complement strand
TCGTTCGGTTGCGTGACGCCAGCTTGCTTGCACAAATCATGTGCGGATATTAGGTTCATGCACGCAGTTAGTGCCGCTTCGACCCGTTTTGGAGCGATTGATCGCCCAGAGGCGAACACCAAGGTACCAGCGCAGCGATGCCCATCTAATCCAAGTGCACTGTTCAGGAGATAGTCATCGTTGCCGACGATATCACCTCTTTCTAGCCACACGCCTTCCACTTCGAGGTGTTGTCGCAACGTGCCGTTTTCAAAAGGCTGACCCGCTAGGGGGAGGCCTAGCGCGGTCAGATCCCAGGCGATCAGCTCAGAGTCCCCAGCCAACGAGAAGCGCGCCGTGTTTCGGGCTTTGCAGTTGTTGTAAGCCAGTGTCTCGAGTGGTAGCCACTCAAACCGAGCGCCATCTGCCAGATGGGCGTGCACTTGCTGCGTGGCCCAATCGCCAGTTGAACGGTAAAAGCGGGAGGCTCCTGGTGTGGTAACCAATGCGTGTGCGCCAGGACCTACACTGACCGCTATGTCAATGGTGTCACCGCCAACGAGCCCGCTAGGCGGATGGACCAGTACGCTGTGACAAATTGCATCGCCCTCGGGATATAGGCTCTTCAAAATACGGACCGGCCCGGTATGCGCGTGCGCGACCGCCGTGCGACCCGACTTGCGTGTGTAGTCGAGTTGCAGCGATGCAAGCCAAGTGGTCGACCCTGTTTCCATGAAGCCGCAGTTTAGCGTCTACCGGGCTACACGAGGCTAAGGGGAGTCAGAGTTTGTGGCTCCGTAGTTCGGAAGGCGTTCGCGAGTTTCGCCGCAGGGGGGGGCGCGTATCCGCCCAGTCGCGAGGTTTTTAGCCCTAGTTTGACCATGCTCTCTGCCAGCGCAATTGCACACGCCAAGCCATCGAGTACCGGCAAACCGTGCCGGTGTGACAGGCTGTTGGCTAGATTGGCCATACCCGCACAACCCAAAACAATCGCCTCGGCTCGGTCTTCAAGAATAGCTTTTGCGATCTCGCCGTCGATTTTCGCGCACGCAGCTGGGTTGTGTGATTCCAGCTCGAGTACAGCAACTTCGGACGAACGCACTTTGACACAGTGACCGTAGAGACCATAGCGTTTAAGGTTGTGTTCCAGTGCCGGAACCGAGCGGGCCAACGTCGTAACGACTGAAAACTTGTTGGCAATCATGGCGGCGTAGCGATACGCAGCCTCACCAATACCGATCACGGGCTTATCGGTAAGGCAGCGTGCGGCATCAAGACCGGTGTCGTCAAAACAGGCGATGACGATGGCATCAATATCATCGGCCTGATGGATGGTGCGCAAGAGGCCTTTCAAGCTGAGCGCCTCGTCGAAATAACCTTCGATAGAGACGGGGCCCTCTGCCGAGGTTTGGGCAACTATTTCTGTGCCAGGACCTGCAACTGCTTTAGCGGCAATCTCTATAGCCGCTGTCATGCCAGCAGTGCTGTTTGGGTTGATAACCAATATACGCATTATCGTTTACACCTCCGCACCTAAATAGGCTGCTTTGATACGGTCGTCATTGATTAAAGATTTCGAATCACCGCTTAATACGATTGAACCGGTTGACAACGCATAGGCACGTTTGGATATGGAAAGCGCCATTCGGCTGTTCTGCTCCACCAACAACACACTGACTTTTTCGTCGCGCGAGATGGCAACAATTGAACGCGCAATGTCTTGTACCAATTTCGGAGCGATGCCTAAGCTTGGCTCGTCTAAAAGCAGCAATTTGGGTTTGGCCATCAGTGCACGGCCAATCACCATCATCTGTTGTTCACCACCCGAAAGCGTGCCTGCTTGCTGCTTGAACCGCTCTCGTAACCTTGGAAAACGGGTCAATACGCTATCAAGACTACGTTGTACTTCTGCTTTGTCATGCCGCGTGAAGGCCCCCATCAGCAAGTTATCTTGCACAGACATGTAGGGGAATACGCGACGCCCCTCGGGCACCATCGATATGCCCATTTCCACAATCTTGGCGGCTTGCGTGCCATCGAGTCGCTCGCCCAGATAGTGAATTTCACCCGATTTGATAGGGGCTAATCCGGTAATGGCTCGCAGGATAGACGACTTACCTGCGCCGTTGGCGCCGATGAGCGCGACCGTCTCACCCTCATCAACTTGTATGGATACGCCTTTCAAAGCGTAAACATGGTCGTAATAGAGTTCAACATTTTTAAAGTCGAGAATAGCTGTCATGGTTTACATCCCAATCGCAGCGTCTTCTGAACCCAAATAGGCTTCGATGACTCGTTCATTATTTTGGATTTCCAGTGGTGTTCCTTCAGCGATCTTTTCACCGAAATTCAACACCACAATACGATCTGAAATTTTCATAACGGCAGGCATGTCATGCTCGACAAGTAGCACCGTGACACCGCGCTCATCACGTAGGCGTCGCACCAAATCAACCATGTGCATGGTTTCGTCATGGTTCATGCCGGCGAAGGGCTCATCAAGCAACAGCACCTTCGGATCTGTCGCGAGGCCAATGGCCATACCCAGTGCCCGGAGGTGACCTTGCGGTAGTGTCGACGCGAGCTCGTTACTGATTGCTTGGAGGCCTAAAAACTCAATGATATTGTCAGCCGATTGTCCGAACGCGTGCTCATCGGTCTTTGCGACCTTACTGCCGAGGAAAAAGCCCCATAGCGATGCACGTGACCGCAGGTGATGCGACACGATGATGTTCTCGCGAACCGTCATCGAACGGAAAATTGTAGTTTCTTGAAAGGTGCGCACCACTCCCTTCCGCGCGACGATATGCGGCGCCAAATTGTTGATGCGCTCACCTGCGAGCCTGACATCACCACTGCTGGTCGATAGGAAAGAGGAGATGAGTTTAAATAGTGTGGACTTTCCAGCGCCATTTGGCCCGATCACACTGAGGATTTCACGCTGGTTCACAGCGAAACTCACATCGTTGACGGCTGTTAGTCCGCCGAACCGTTTGGTCACGTGATTAACTTCAAGGATTTTTGTCATGGTTGGGCTTTCTTTCTATCCAACAAGCTCAAAACGCCATTGGGTAATGCCAGCATGAGGGCTATCAACAATGAAGCGTAAATAAGCAGCTGGTACTCACCCGTTGTGAACAACAGATCCCAACCAAAGTAAAGCATCAAGGTGCCTAGCATCGGACCAAAAACATAGCCTAGGCCGCCAAGGAAGCAATTCAGCATGAAGTTCACGCTGTCGGTCACCTGAAAAGATGACGGATAAATGGATTGGGAAATAGCAATAAAGCTTGCGCCCGCAATACCACCCAAGAAAGACGAGATCGAATAAGCAATGACGCGGAGGTAGGCGGTGTTAACCCCGATAGAGGAGGCCAACTCCTCGTTCTGTTGGAGCGAGCGACACAGATGCCCCAGTCGCGAGTTCACGATACGCCACAGAACAGCGTATGCAAACACCATGAATGTGATGGCCATCCAATAGAAACCGATTTTTGGGTTTTCGAGTGTCGCAAAGTCTGGAATCAGCGTGATCCCGAATAAGCTCAATTCACCCGGCAGCGGGATCGAGGTAATGCCTTTGGCACCCTGCGTGATGGGTAACGCCAGGGCGGTCAGCCGCATCACTTCCGTCAGTACCAAGGTCACCATTGCAAAGTAGACACCGCGCAGCCGCAGAATGGGCAGCCCGATGAGAACGGCCAATACCGCACAGAAGATCCCCGCGACGGGCAGCGTGGTCCAGAAGCTGAGACCGTACTGTGTCATCAAAATCGCAGATACGTAACCTCCAGCGAGCGCGTAGGCACCCTGGCCAATGTTGATTCGGCCAATGTAGAAGGTCAACCAAACGCCAGCTGACGCGATGGATAGCAATGCGACCGAGGTCAATGTGTAGTAGAAGTCCGTGCGGCCTGAGGCGGCAATAGCCCAAGGCACGCCGATGTAAATGGCGAGGAAGAAGGCCGCTATCGCGGCGAGTTTTTGTTTGTTCATGCGATCAACCCCAGGGTTTGCCCATCAGACCTTGGGGCCGGAATGACAAGAAAACCATCAACGTTGCGAAGATCACCAGGTAGGTGATGTCGCCATACTCCGAGAGCACGGTGAGGCCAACGCTCTCCATCATTCCCAGGATAAAACCGCCTGCTATTGCCCCAGAGATGACCCCCGCACCGCCAATCATGATCATCATGAAAGCCTTGATGGATGCAGGCCCGCCCATGCCTAAGTTGATGCCAGTGATCGTGACGAGCAAGCCACCGACCAGCCCCGCTAAGGCCGCGCCAAGCGCAAACCCAACCATCGCGTAGCGGTCCACGGCGACGCCCATAAGGGTTGCCGCTACTTTGTCCTGCGCAAGTGCGCGCATAGCCCGCCCCGCTCTGGAAAACTGCATGAACAGGATGAACGCCGCGATCATCAATATCGCTAAGCAGCCAATCAAAATTCGGTCATAGGGCATGATAACGATGAAGTCCCAATTGAAGACGCCATCAATAATTTTTGGAACGCCGCGCTGCTTTTCACCAAAAACCAGCAGGATGACGGCATCAAGAAAAAAGGCAATACCAGCGG
>JBMTSM010000174.1:0-4574 GCA_049448275.1 Burkholderiaceae bacterium | reverse complement strand
GGCAGAATAACGCCCACCGCGTATGACTTGCCTGACTTGAGGCTGCGTGCACCGCAAAACGCTGCAATCTTACCAACAAGATTTATGCTTTCTGACTGTCGAATAACAATCATCCCCGGTTAATAGGATCTTTGCAAATTCGATAAAAGACAAACTCACTCACTCACTCACTCGGCTCCGGGCGCAGTGGCAGGGGCACTCGTGAGCCAGTGCCAAAAGAGATAGACCGCAGCGAGAACGAGCGAGATTGCCCACGATAGGCTAGCTGTCGGCGACAGCAAAAGCACTGCGCCACAAAGTGCGATGGCCACGCGTTCGATAATCGTCAAACTCCGCCGGAAATAGCCAACCAACCCCACCGCCCAGACCCCTGTGCTCAGTAGCAGACCGCCGGTGGCGAGGGCCAACTGTTCCCATGGTCCTTCGAATAACAGGGCGTCGTCGATCACGAACGCAAAGGGAATAAGAAAGGCAACCGTGCTCATCCCAAACGCAACAAGGCTTGTGCGCATGGCGTCGGTCTTGGCAATACCAGCAGCCGCAAACGCCGCCAGAGAGACCGGCGGGGTCACCATGGACAAGATACAGTAGTACATGACAAAGAAATGCGACTGCAACTCGCTATAACCTAGCTGTTGCATCGCTGGCGCATACAAGATGGCGCCAATGATGTAGGCTGCGACTGTGGGCAACCCCATCCCCATTATGATGCAGCCCACCACGACAAACAGTAGTGTTAACAGGCTCCCGTTGCCTCCCATCTCGAGTACGGCGGATGCAAATTTCATCGCAAGATTAGTTTGAATAGCAACCGAAATCACGATGCCAATGGCCGCTATTGGCGCTGCGATGACTGCAGCCTGGACACACGACTCCCGAAGGATTTGAACGAGCCTAGCCAGCGGGTATCGCGTTGACTTCACCAATAGAGGGGCGGTTAGCGCCACCGCTGTGGCCATTACCACTGATATCTGCGGGGAGAAGCCAGCGACGAGTGCTGCGACCAACGCCACTGGTGGAAGCAATAAATGCAGGCGCGGCAAAATGGGCGGCACGCCGCTGAGGTCGCTCGCGCTTAGAGTCCCTACACCGTATTTTCTGGCGTGCAAGTCGGACAAGACAAAGAGCGAGAAATAAAAAGCGAGGGCAGGCAAGATACCTGCAAGTGCGATGCGCGAATAAGAAATGTTAAGCAGATCGGCCATCACAAACGCGGCGATGCCCATCACTGGCGGCATGAGTTGCCCACCAGTGGACGCAATGGCCTCAACTGCGCCAGCACGCTCAGGTGACATACCAGTGCGCTTCATCAGGGGGATCGTGAATACACCGGTCGCGGTTACGTTGGCTACTGCACTGCCTGAGATAGTGCCCATCAGACTAGAGCCGATGATGGCAACTTTGGCGCCACCGCCGTTGGAGCGTCCGACCATGCGCATCGCGAGGTCGATGAACAACCCTCCTCCGCCAACCGCGCTATAGACGACGCCAAAAAACACGAAGTAAAAAATAAAGTTCACCGAGGTCGCTGTGGTCACGCCCAAGACCCCTGAGGCGGTCATGGTGAAAATCTCAGTCCAATCGGTGAACCCGATATTTCCAAAGCCCATCGGGCTTGGCAAATTGCTGCCAAATAGGCCATACCCTAAAAACAGGACAAGAACACTGACCAGCATCCAGCCAACGGTGCGTCTGACAGCCTCTAACAGCAGCAGGACCAAGAGTACGGAGGCGACCATGTCGATCTGCTCGACGGCGTCGACGTTTTCGATGCGCGTCGTTAATCGGGGCAGTTGCGACGAGTAGTAATAGGTGCAAAATGCAACACCCAAGAGGGTCGCCATTTGGAGCAAACGGCCCAGGGCAGTCTTCGTTTTCCAGGCGATGGGGTGCGCGATGAAAAGGATGAATAGCGCAATCGTGACGTGAGCAGCGCGCTCATACATCGGCTCCATCGGCTTGATCAACGCCCAAACCTGAAAACCAAAAAACACTAACCCGAGGATGGTCAGGACGTGAAGACTGTTGATTTGGAGGCGTTGCATGATGCTCGCTGCTGCCGTGGTTACCCCCCGCAATGCTGCGGAGGGCAATCACTTTAGTTGGTCAGCCCTTTTTCTTTGAAGTACTGCAAAGCGCCTGGGTGCATAGCAATCCCGTTGTTTTCGGCGGTAGTAGCACCCTGGGGTTTGAAGGCTTTCCACGCTTTGAATTCGTTAGAGATCGTGCCGACGTTCTCAACGAACAGCTTGGTCAACTCATAAGCCTGTTTGTCCGACATGTCTTTGTGAACGATCAGGTGGGTTCCAAAGTCGGCGCCCTGCACTGCAGCGCTTTGACCATCGAACCACTTAGGAATCGTGCCGCGCTTGAGGCCGATTTTTGTCAACGCGTTGAGTCCCTCGTCGCTGATATCCAAGAACATGACGTCGCCCGTGAGGACGATTTCAGTGATGGTGGGGTGACCACGCAGGATCGTGTCGAAATACAAATCAGCGCGACCATCGCGGATGATTGATGCCATTTGCGTTGGGTTCACCTGAATGACCTGACCGCCATTGGCTTTGATCTTGTCGACACTGGTCTTGTGAGCTTCCAGGACCACTTCAACCGCAGGAGGTATGTTTGAGCCGGGTGGCTTCATCAGGATGTTGACCGCTTTACCAGACTCCAGGATGTCCTTGAGTGTCTTGAACCCGTTCTCTTCCATGTACTTCTTGCGAACGATGGCACCGATGTACACGGGGTTCAGGCCCCCGACGATGGAGCGGATGTTTTGAGCTTGCTTACCTTTATAGAGAAGAATACCGTCGCGTGCCCATTGGCTGGTAGCGACATTTGAGATCGCTACGTCGACTTTCTTTTGCTCGACTACCATGGGGTTAGCCACGCCGCCGCCCCTAGCTACCACTTCCATCTTCAGGCCTGAGCCAGAAGCCTCAACGGCTTTCTTGTACGCTGCTGCACCGACGTACCAGCCAGATCCGACCGGCATTGCGCCAATGGCCATCGATTGCGCCATAGCGACGCCCGCCACACAGGTGGCGATGGCGCCACAAAGAACCTTCAGGGAATAATTTCTAATCATTGCTGTCTCCTTTGAGAAATATGCGCTGGTTTATAGCGCGGATGGAAATTGGATTGTTGGAATGAATGGAATTTCGTTGGCCCTCCTCTATTCTCGGTAACCTTGGCGCCAGGAGGAGGAACCCCCAAACATGGGGGCCTCTGGCACTGGGCCATGCAACTTGACGTAGGACTCTATTGTTTTAGTCATCCTTTGCAGTAGCCAATCGGCGACATCGTCAATACCTTCTTCGCTCTGCAACCGCTCGAGGATGAGCCGGACCGCTCGGTCTTGTTGCTCAATCGCACCCGGTTCGAGCAGGAACTCGACCACGTCTTTGCGTCCTAAGCGCTCGCTTTCGGCCCAGAGGTAATCCGCGATGTCTCGCTCAAAATCTTCTAACGTGACGCTGATGCCACTCATCCCGCAAGAGCACCCCAAAGCAATGTGCTGGGTCGATAGACGCGCCCATAGGTCAGTGAGGTATTGCGCCTGCGTGTGAATAGGGCTCATCAAGGTCTCGTCAAGCATGTCCGCGCAGCGCCTGGGTTTCCGATTCGCTCACTTGGCCCTGTTCGTCCACCACGACACCATAAAGGGTTCGGGCTGATTCACGGCTCACGTAGCCTTCGCGCACATCTTCAGCAACTTTGTTGGCGTCGCGTTTCATCGGGTTGCCAAAACCACCGCCTCCGCCAGAGAGCATCTTGTAGGCGTCACCACGCTCGAGGCGCACGTTGAAGATCTTAGCGTTTGGCAGGTCTTCTTGCCAATCTCCTTTGTGTCGAATGGCGATGCCGTTTCCAGCGGCCTCTCCACCGCCCTCAAGGCCCCACGGCTTGCAGTGCATGCGGTCGATGCGAGTGGTGACTGAGAATGGCGAGAGCGCTTGGACCACCATCTCTGCGCCTAGACCACCGCGAAATTCACCTGCCCCGCCGCTGTCCTCACGGATCTTGTAGCTTTCTACCAAGACTGGGTACTTGGCCTCAAGTTGTTCGGTGGGGCTGTTGTGGGTATCACCATCGTTGATACACACGGTGACTGAAACGCCGTCTTCGCGGCGCTTGGCACCCCAGCCGCCACCCAGCGGTCCGATACCGACGATGAATAGACGACCATCCTCTGGTGAGATGCCGTGGATGTTCGGGAAAACCAAATCAGCATGGTGCCCCGCAATGGCCCGATCGGGGATCGCCGGCGCGAGCGCTTTGAAAATCGTGTCAATCACGGTCATCGGGAAAGTCATCCATACCCGCATTGGATAGGGGCGCTCTGCGCTGATCACGGTTCCCATCGGCATGATGACTTTCAAAGGCCGGAAGCTGCCGTCATTCACTGGGTAATCAGTCGGCGTGGTTAAGCACTTGTAGGCGACCTGCGCACACGCGATGCCAGTTGTGAAACCGGAGTTGTAGAAGCCCTTGACTTGCTTGCTGACATCAGACAGGTCGACTTCCATCTCGTCGCCTTTGACCGTCACTTTCACGCGAATGGGAATGCGTTT
>JBMTSM010000173.1:0-4617 GCA_049448275.1 Burkholderiaceae bacterium | reverse complement strand
CCCTTCCGAGAGCGATTTGAGGCGAAAGGTCGATTCAAGGACTATCTCAAAAAAATCCCCACATGGGTCATTACCAGCCCCGTGTCCCCTGCACTGCAGGGTGCTTCGCAGGCCCTGTCGCTGGGCATTTGGTAAGCGCGTCGCCAAAACACCGTGACACCCCGATTGGGTGCGCATTTTGATACCCAAAACTAGGGAAAGTACGGATCGTCTGGGTACCAATGTAAACGTTATCATCGAGTCCTGCTGACCTATTGTGGTCCTGCAAACCAACCTTCTATTTGGAGATACACATGAAACGTTCATTGCTAGCCATCGTAGCCAGCGCCACGTTGGCCACCAGCGCCGTCGCCGCTGAATCAGTTGAAGTTCTGCACTGGTGGACTTCCGGTGGTGAGGCCGCCGCACTTGGCGTTCTAAAGAAAGACCTCGAGTCACAAAGCGTGACCTGGAATGACATGCCTGTCGCCGGTGGCGGTGGTGAAGCGGCGATGACGGCACTGCGTGCGCGTGTCACGTCAGGTAACCCACCTTCAGCCGTTCAGGCGTTGGGTTTCGATATCACTGACTGGGCAAAGCAAGGCGTCGTTGCCGACTTGAACAGCCTGGCAAAAGCTGAGAACTGGGACAAAGTCGTGCCAACCGCATTGCAAAAGTTCTCAAAGCACGATGGCAAGTGGATTGCTGCCCCAGTGAACGTTCACTCAACCAACTGGGTTTGGGCGAACAAGGCCGTGCTTGAAAAGGCAGGCGTCAAGGAAATGCCCGCTAACTGGGATCAGTTTATCGCGGCACTCGACAAAGTTCAAAAAGCAGGTTTCATTGGTCTGGCACACGGCGGCCAAGCTTGGCAAGATGCCACCCTGTTTGACGGTGTCGTTTTGGCAACCGGTGGCGTAGATTTCTACAACAAAGCATTTGTCCAAAAAGACGCCAAAGCGTTGAACTCTCCCACCATGGTGAAAGCCTTTGACCGCATGAAGCAACTGCGCTCATACGTTGACAAAGACTTCTCAAACCGTGACTGGAACTTGGCCTCAGCGATGGTTATCGAAGGCAAAGCAGGTTTCCAAATCATGGGCGACTGGGCGAAGGGCGAATTCTTGAACGCCAAGAAAGTTCCCAACAAGGACTTCGCTTGCTTCCGCGTCCCCGGCACACAAGGCATGGTCTCATTCAACTCTGACCAGTTCTTGATGTTCAAGGTTGGCTCTGCATCAGCAGGCGCACAGTTGAAGTTGGCGAAGGCCATCATGAACCCCAGCTTCCAAAGCGCGTTCAACGTCGTGAAGGGCTCTGTCCCTGCGCGTACCGATGTCCCCAATACCGCTTTTGACGCTTGCGGCAAAAAAGGTATGGCTGACTTGGCTGAAGCCAACAAGAGCGGCAAGTTGGTTGGTTCAATGGCTCACGGCCACGCCGTACCCGCCTCTATCAAGAACGGCTTCTACGACGTTATCACTGCGCAGTTCAACGGTTCTATGACCAGCGCTGCTGCTGCAAAAGCCATGGCTCAAGCCGCTGAGTAATCAGAGACCTTTCTCGGATTCCATTCCTAACAGGCCTGATGGTCTGAAATAGAAAGTCAAGAGGGGGCCACAAGCCCCCTCTTGTTTTTAATTATGAAAAATCGTTGGCTCCCCTCTCTTGTCCTCAGCCCCAGTTTGCTGATGGTCGGAGTTTGTGTATACGGTTTCATCGTATTCACGTTCTATCTGTCATTCACGTCTTCCACCATATTGCCGAATTTCAATTTGGCCGGAACAGAAAATTACGAGCGTTTGTTCTCGCTCAGCACCTTTTACAGCTCATTGCAGAATTTGGGTATCTTCTCGTTTCTGTACATCACGATCAGCATGCTACTGGGCATGACATTGGCAATTCTGATTGACCAACGCATCCGTGCTGAATCAATATTCAGGTCCATCTTTTTGTACCCCATGGCGCTGTCATTCATCGTCACAGGGACCGCATGGAAATGGTTGCTCGACCCCAGCATCGGTCTGGAGCGGACCATGCACTTACTGGGATTTGAGGACTTCGTTTTCGACTGGATTAAAGACGGTGAAATGGCGATTTACACCGTCGTTATTGCTGCTGTATGGCAAACATCTGGCTTCGTCATGGCCCTGTTTTTAGCGGGCTTGCGCGGCATCGACAACGAGGTGCTCAATGCCGCACGCGTGGATGGTGCCAAAAGCTGGCGTATCTATACCCGGATCATCATTCCGCAGTTGGGTCCCAGTTTTATTTCGTCATTCGTTATCTTGGCGCACATGGCGATCAAGAGCTATGACTTGGTCATCGCGCTGACTGGCGGCGGTCCAGGCCGTGCCACGTGGCTGCCATCTGTCTTTATGTATCAATACACCTTCACCCGTAACGAAATGGCTGTGGGCGCGGCGAGTGCCGTGATCATGCTGGTTGGTATCGCGATTGTGGTGATACCTTATGTGCGCCGGGAAATGCGCCTCAACAAAGGAGGCCATGCATGAGCTCAGTGACTACGGCGACAGCAACAACGGCTGTCCCTCCAAGCAAGAAGCCCTCAACATTGACGCTTGACCGTGTGTGGCTGTATGCGATCTTGCTGTTGTTCGCATTTTTGTTTTTGATGCCCATTTACGTGATGGTCATCAACTCCATCAAACCGCTTGATGAAATCCGCGCTGGTAATCTGGTTGCCTTGCCCCTGGCCCCGACGCTAGAGCCCTGGGTACAAGCCTGGAGCCAAGCGCAGATTGGCGTCCAAGCGACGGGCCTCAAGCCTTATTTCCTAAACTCGTTTTTGATGGTGATCCCCGCTGTCTTGATCTCTACCGCTTTGGGCGCACTCAATGGCTATGTGTTGACACAGTTCAAGATAAAGGGCGGCACCTTGATTTTCGGTTTGGTTTTGTTCTCCGTGTTCATTCCCTTCCAAATCGTGTTGATCCCCATGGCCAAACTACTGGGCGAGTTGGGCGTGGCTGGTACGGTCCAGGGATTGGTCTTGGTGCATACCATTTACGGCATTGGCTTCGGTACCCTGTTCTTCCGTAACTTCTACGCCGCGTTTCCGCAAGAATTGGTGAAGTCAGCACGGATGGACGGCGCCGGTTTCTTTGTGTTGTTCTGGCGCTTGATGCTCCCTGCCAGTTTGCCAATCGTGGTGGTCAATATCATTTGGCAGTTCACCAACATCTGGAACGACTTTTTGTTCGGCGCCTCATTCAGCGATTACTCGTCTTACCCCCTCACGGTGGCGCTCAACAATTTAGTGAGCAGTTCGACCGGCGTCAAAGAGTACAACGTGCACTTTGCGGGGGCGTTCATTGCGGCGCTTCCCACACTCATTGTTTACATCGTCTCAGGCAAGTACTTCGTGCGTGGCTTGATGGCAGGCTCGGTCAAGGGCTAATAGAAAGAATCAAATGGCAGCATTAACCATTCAAAACGTTTCCAAGCAATTTGGCGCAACCAAAGTCTTGCATCAAATCAGCCTGGATCTCGCCGATGGCGAATTTCTGGTGCTGGTAGGCCCCTCGGGCTGTGGCAAAAGTACGCTCATGAATATCGTGGCAGGCCTTGAAGAGCCCAGCACCGGACAAGTCACGCTCGGCGCACGTGACATCACTTACCTCCCACCTGATGAACGGGATGTAGCGATGGTCTTTCAAAGCTACGCCCTGTATCCCAACATGACCGTGGCTCAGAATATTGCATTCCCGCTGGAAATGCGCAAGGTGCCGAAAGCAGACCGCGAGGCTGCCGTAAAGAAGGTCGCAGGCATGCTGCAAATCGACCATCTGCTGGATCGCAAGCCGCGTGCGTTGTCTGGCGGTCAGCGCCAGCGCGTGGCGATTGGGCGCGCCCTCGCACGGTCGCCGTCGCTGTTTTTGTTTGATGAGCCGCTGTCAAACCTTGATGCAAAGCTACGTGTCGACATGCGCGCAGAACTCAAGAAGCTGCACATGCGAACCGGTGTGACCACCATTTACGTGACACATGACCAGGTCGAAGCCATGACCTTGGGGACGCGCATTGCGGTTCTGAAGGATGGCCTCATTCAGCAACTGGCTACGCCGATGGAGCTCTATGAGCGGCCTTCAAACTTATTTGTAGCCGAATTCATCGGATCGCCCAGTATCAACACCGCCGACGCAACCGTCGATGCCTCAGGCACGGTGATACTCAACGGTGTATCGACCGCCGTGATGATCGATCCTGCGCACGCGGGTAAGCCCGTCATCTTTGGTATCCGCCCGGAGGACTTAATCGTTGCCAACGATGGTGCCATCGATGCGACCGTCACCCTGCTCGAACCCACCGGCGCCGAGAGTTATATCCTCGTGGACACAGCCTTCGGTGAATTCACCCTGCGGATGCCCGGGCCGGGCGATTTCAACCTGGGCGACCGCATGAAACTCAGCTTTGCACCGAGCAAGGTACACGTGTTTGACAAGGCGACCCAGCTTCGACTGAACACCTAAACGGAACGCACACCATGTTGCAGGCGCCAGACGGCGTCCACGTCATTCGTCGGGGCGCTTTTGAGGCGTGGCTGATGCCACTGGGTGCACGTCTGATGCAAGTTTGGTGGCTCGCGGCACCCGAGGGACCGCGGCCATTGTGTCT